>JBDHKT010000159.1:0-6672 GCA_039586255.1 Gemmatimonadota bacterium
TCTCCAGACAATCGCGTTCCAACTCCCCGACTGGCTCAGGGCCATCCCGACGATCTCGCCGTTGTCGTTCGCGTTGAAGCAGTAGCTCGAGTTATGTAGCGAGGGGGCGCCGATACTCTGCATCCCCCCCTCGGCGGTCCAGAAAAAGCCGCGGATGCCTTCGCCGTCCCGGATGCCCCAGCCAACCACCATGCCGTTGTTGTTCAGGCCTTCTGCGCGGCTGAAGCTCCAGTCGGGCCCGCTGATGTCCTGCATCCCTCCGTCCTTGGTCCAGAGGAAGGCGTGCTGGTCACCGCTCGCCGTCGTGCTCACACCCACGACCCAACCGTTGTCGTTAACGCCGTAGGCCTCGCTCCAAGCACCGCCCAGCGTCCCCAGGTCCTGGATCACATAGTCCCCGTTAACGACCGCCATGGGCGCCGTGAGCCAGTCCAGGTCGTCGCCCGGCTCCCTGGACGAATCGGGACCCGTAGGCACCTCGGAACAGCCCGCGATGACCGCGACCAACGTAAGTATCAGGAAGTTTCGAGACAGGGCGCGGATCATCTCTACCTCCAGTGACAGTGCCAGCGGGATTCGACGGGATCGAAGCCGCCGGCACCAGCCCCGTCTCAACGGACCGGATGCACGGCAAGCATGTAGCGGAAGTGCAACATCGGTGCCAACTTAGGCTAGTTCTCGAAGTGTAACCCAGTAGCCGGGTTACGACTCCAGGTTACCGATTCGTATCGTCCGAATCACGGCTTTTATACCGAAATCGTGCCCGGCGTTCGGTCGATTTGTCCGCCCGTGACGTTACCGTCTCGTAACGCCCCCCAGCCCCCCGCAAACGACGGGGCGCGGCTCCCAGCCCGCGCCCCGTCAGTAGCTCTGATGCTCGGTCCGGGCGATGATCTCGTCCTGCAGCGCCTCGCTCAGGTCGCAGAAATAGTCGCTGTAGCCGGCGACGCGAACGATGAGGTCACGGTGCTGCTCTGGGCTCTTTCGCGCCGCCCGCAGCGTCTCGGCGTCCACCACGTTGAACTGGACATGATGGCCGTCGAGCTTGAAGTAGGCGCGAACGAGGTGGACGAACTTGTCCAGACCCTCTTCGCCGTCCATCAGACCGGGCGTCAGCTTCTGGTTGAGCAGGGTACCGCCGGTCCGCGCATGATCCATCTTAGCGACGGAGCGAAGCACCGCCGTCGGCCCCTGCCGGTCGGCGCCTTGCACAGGCGATACGCCCTCGGAGAGCGGCTGCCATGCGCTACGGCCGTCGGGGGTAGCGCCGACGACCGAACCGAAGTAGATGTGGCAGGTCGTCGGTAGCAGGTTGATGTGGTACGTGCCGGATCTGGTGTTCGGCCGGCCATCGACCGCCTCGAAGTAAGCCTCGAATAGCTGTCTCATCACCGAGTCGGCGTACTCCTCGTCGTTGCCGTACTTGGGTGTGCGGTTGACGAGTAGCTGGCGCAGCCTGTCGTGGCCGTCGAAGTCGGAACGCAGCGCCTCCAACAGCTCCGCCATCCCGAATGTCCTCTCATCGAAAACGTGGTTCCTCTCATCGAAAACGTGGTACTTGATGGCGATGGCGCAGTCGCTGAGCGTACCGAGGCCGACCCCCTGAATATATGACGTGTTGTAGCGGGCGCCGCCGTCGTGGTAGTCCGTCCCGCTGCCGATGCAGTCATCTATCAGGACGGAGAGGAACGGCGTCGGCATGTGAGTCGCCCACAGCCGCTCAATCACGTTGTTGCCCCGATGCTTGATGTCGACGAAGTGGCGCAGCTGTCTGCGATAGGCTTCAATGAGTTCCTCGAAGCTCGAGAAGCTCGCCGGATCGCCCGTCTCGATGCCGATCGACGCGCCGGTTCTGGGATCGACACCGTCGTTCAGGGTGACCTCGAACACCTTCGGCATGTTGAAGTAGCCGGTGAGGTTGTAGTTCTCCTTGCCGAAGGCACCTACCTCGACGCAGCCACTCGACCCGCCGTTGCGGGCGTCTTCCAGCGACTTCCCCTGCCGCACCAGCTCCTGCACGATTAGATCGGCATTGAAGATCGACGGCTGGCCGAAGCCAGTGCGGATGATCTGTGCGGCTCGTTTCAGGTAGCGGTCCGGGTTCTTCTTGCTGAGCTGTACCGATGAGCTGGGCTGCAGGAGTCGCATCTCCTCGATGACATCGAGGATCAGGTAGGTGAGCTCGTTCACCCCGTCCGACCCGTCCTCCAGCACACCGCCGGTGTTGATCTGCGCGAAGTCGGTGTACGTGGCACTCTCTTCCGCGGTGATCCCTACCTTGGGCGGCGCCGGCTGGTTGTTGAACTTGATCCAGAAGCACTGCAACAGCTCGCGCGCCTGCTCTTCCGTCAGCGTTCCACCATCCAGGCCGTCGCGATAAAAGGGATAGAGGTGCCGGTCGAGGTGCCCGGGGTTGAAGGCGTCCCAGGTGTTGAGCTCGGTGATCACTCCAAGATGCACGAACCAGTAGTACTGGAGCGCCTCCCAGAAGTCGCGCGGTGCATAGGCCGGCACGCGGTCGCACACTTCGCCGACGCGCTCCAGCTCCGCCACCCGCTGCGGGTCGCCTTCCTGCCCCGCCAGCTCCCGGGCCAACGCCGCATGCCGCTCCGCGAAGGTGATCAGCGCGTCGCAGCAGATCGCCATCGCCTTGAGCTCTTCCTGCTTGCCCAAGGCTGCGGGATCGTTCAGCCAATCGAGGCTCGCCAGACTCTGACGTATGTCGTTCTTGAAGTCGAGGAAGCCTTTGCGGTAGATCTTGTCGTCGAGGACCGTGTGGCCCGGAGCCCGCTGTTCCATGAACTCGGTGAAGATGCCCGCCTCGTAGGCAGCCTTCCATTCTTCCGTCATCTGCTCGAAGATGAGATCCCTGAGCGACCTTCCCGTCCAGAAGGGGATGAGGCGATCGCGGAAGACCGCCCTGGTCTCAGAGTCGACCGCGAACGGAATCTTTTCCCGCGAGTCCAGAATCTCGAGGTCCTCCAGCGAGTGGCAGCAAACCTCCGGATAGGTGGGCGTCGCCTTCGGTGCCGGCCCCCGCTCCCCGACGATCAACTCGCCGCTGAGGATGCAAACCGCCTTGTTCTCCAACAGGTGCTTGAAGGCCAGGGCGCGCCGCATGGGAGCCGAGAGCGCGCCGTCCGCCCGCTGGTAGAACTCGGTGATCAGTTCCGCACGCTCGGACGAAACCGTCGGCCGGGCGTCAAGGCTACCTCCCCGAAGTTGTGATACTCTCTCGCTTAGGCTCATACCCGTTCGCCCCTGACAGTCACGTGAAGGCCGCAATCTCTCAGCCGCTGCGCCACCGCGCCGACCATTTCCTCCGACGGTGGTTGTGTCTCCGGCAGCCGCGGCTCGCGGCCCAGCCGGTCGTACTTGTCTACGCCCGCTCTATGATAAGGAAGGATGTCCACGCGGGGTTGATTCTCCAGCGAAGTGAGGAACCTGCCCATGGCACGGATGTTCTCGTCGTCGTCGTTGATGCCCGGTAAAAGTGGGAAACGGACGACAACCGCCCGACCCCGCTCCGCCAGCCAGCGCAGGTTCTCGTGGATCGATTCGACGCCGACGCCGGTGAACTCGCGGTGACGCTCGCCGTCGATGATCTTCAGATCGTAGAGGAAAAGGTCGACGTGCTCGGCAACCGACCGGAACAGGTCGGGAGCGACGTGCCCGCAGGTGTCTACAGCGGTCTTGATGCCCCACGCCTTGCACGACCTTAGTAGCTCGAGCAGAAACTGCGGCTGTTCGAACGGCTCGCCGCCGGAGACCGTGACGCCGCCGCCCGACTCGTCGTAGTAGACGACGTCCTTCTCGAGCTCCTCCATCAGCTCGGCGACCGTCACGTCCCGCCCCGCGACCTCGATCGCTTCCGCCAGGCACACGTCGGCACACGCACCGCAAAGATCGCAACGGTATCTGTCGATATGGACGCTGTTACCGTTCAGCGATACAGCGTTCTGGGCGCACGCATCGATGCAGTCACCGCAGAGCGTGCACCGGCCATCCCGAATCATGAGCTCCGGCTCGAACGACTGGCTCTCTGGATTGTGACAGAGCCAGCAACCCAGTGGACACCCCTTGAAGAAGACGGTGGTGCGTACGCCAGGACCATCGTGGATGGCGAATTTCTTGATGTCGAAGATCGTCCCGGTACTCACCAATATGGCCCGCCGAAGCTGTCGGTACGTGACGGTCGATCAAGCTAGGGCTACCTATTACTACTACAAGAACCGTGCGCAAACGCCAGGGCCCGCCCCGGCCGGCGGAGCGGGCCCCACTTTCGGCCGCACAGTCAGGCAGACTTCCGGCTCACAGTGCCTCGAAGCTCCACTTCGGGACACCTCGCCCCGGTGTCCACGGCGCGCCGATCGCCTCCAGTTCGTCGCCCAGCCCCCTCATGTCCTGCTCGACCAGGACCCGGAGCCGCTCGAGGACCCCCTGGAACGCCCGGCCGGCGATCTCATAGCTCCGCTGGTGCGTCGTGCTGGGCGCAGAACTGCTCCAGAACCCGCCGACCGCTCGATCGAGCCGGTCGGTGATCGAGAGCGGGGCGTACTCGAAGCGACTTGTCACCGTCTCGTCGCCCGTGAGCTCCAGCTCGATATCGGCCAAGCGCGTCTCGAGCTCTCGAACCGTCTCGAACAGCTCGGCCCCCGCATTCGGCGCGTCCATGAGCGCTCGTTTGATATACCGGAGCTGCTCCTGCGTCTCCTCGACGACACGGTTCGCACCCAGCACGGCACGCTGGAGCCGGCCGGCCTTACTCTGGAACGCCAGCAGCGCGGCCTTGTCCGACGCAGGCAGCGTGGCGAGTCCCAGCGGTCGCGCCTCGAAGCTTTGCGGCCCGCTGAGCGGCGTGAGCACACCATCGACCAGCTTCTCCAAACTCACCGCGTAGGTCCCGGGCACCGCCAGCGGGCCGGACGAGCCGCTACCGGGCCGGGAAGGAGTAAAGGCCGGGTACCGGAGGTCCCAGGCGACGCGGTGGAAACCGCCGGATGCCGGGCCGCTGATCCGACGCACCACGTTCCCTACTTCGTCGCGCACCGTCAGAATGATTGCCGGACCCTCCTCCCGCTCCTCCTCCCGCACCTCATCCCAGCCGGGGTAGTAAACCGGATCGCCCTGTTCACGAAGCCGCCGCTCACGTGCCTGGCGCTCCCCGCGCCGCGTCTCGAGCCCTTCCCGCAAGTAGTACGTGAAGACCGCTCCAAATGGCGGGTTAGGCGCTGTAAAATACGAATGACCCATCGTGCCTCTTACTCGTCCCCCCACCGGCGAGGCCTGGATGTACATCCAGGCGTCCTTCACCGGAAACAGGTGTGCTTCCCGCGCCAGTGTCTCTTCGCTCACATGACGGAGCGGCGTGTAATCGTCGAAGATGAAGAACCCGCGACCGAACGATGCGGCCACCAGATCGTTCTCGCGCCGCTGGATCTCCAGGTCCCTGAACGCGATCGTCGGCACGCCGCCGGTCAGCTGGATCCAGTTCGCTCCGCCATCGATGGTGAAGAAGAGCGCGAACTCGGTAGCGACGAAGAGCAGGTTCGGATTCACATGATCCTCGGCGATAGACCAGGTGACGTGCCGGTCCGGCAGGTTCGAGCCGATCGATCTCCAGCTACTACCGCGGTCGGTGCTCTTCGCGACGTAGGGCTTGAAGTCCCCGCTCTTATGGTTGTTGAACACGGCATAGACCGTGTTCACGTCGTGGCGCGACGCCAGCACGTCGGCGACGTACGTCATGTCCGGTACGCCCGGGAATCGCTCTACCCTCCGCCAGTCGGCGCCCCCATCTTCCGTGACCTGGATGAGCCCGTCATCAGTACCGGCATAGATGAGCCCTTCCTCGAGCGGTGACTCGTCCAGCGATACGATTGTGCCGAACGGCGAGGTAAAGACGTTCTTCCAGACCGCGTCCACGCTCCACACCGTCCCCATCACCTCCATCCGGTTGCGATCGATCTGTCGGCTCAGGTCGGGGCTGACAGGCACCCAGGTGTCGCCCCTGTCATCGCTGCGGAACAGCATGTTCGCGGCGAAGTAGATCCGCGTGTTCGAGTGCGGACTGATGATCAACGGCGAATCCCAGTGCCAGCGGAGCGCCGTATCGCCGGCCTCGGGCTGCGGCTGGATGTCGATCCGCTCTCCGCTCCGCCGATCGTAGCGTACCAGGCCCGCGTACTGGTACTGGGAGTACAGGATGTCCGGGTTCTCGGGATCGACCCGCGTCTGGAAGCCGTCGCCGCCCAGCGTGATGAACCAGTCGCTGTTGCGGATCCCGTGCACGTTACTCGTGCGTGACGGGCCGCCCAGCGTAGAGTTGTCCTGCGTGCCGCCGTAGACGTTGTAGAACGGGTGCTCGTTGTCGAGGCCGACGCGGTAGAACTGTGTTATCGACAGATTCATAACGGCCTTCCACGTCCGGCCGCGATCCCACGACTCGTAGATACCGCCGTCGCTCCCTACCATCAGGTATTCGGGATCATCGGGATCGAACAGGAAGGCGTGGTTGTCCACGTGCTTGAACTCGGATCCCAGAACCTCGAACGTGCTACCGCCATCCTCCGTGTAGTGGATCATCACGTCCATAGCGTAGACGCGATCGAAGTGGTGGGGGTCGGCGTAGATCTCGCCGTAGTACTGCGGGTCGACCACGATATAGTCGCT
>JBDHKT010000160.1:0-5199 GCA_039586255.1 Gemmatimonadota bacterium
GCCCAGTATGGTGACGTGGTCTCCATGGTAATGCGCCAGGGCACCGTCCTAGCTCTGCTGGGCGTAGTGCTCGGGGTCGCGATCGCGCTCGGTGTGACCCGCACCCTGGCGTTCTTCCTCCACGGTGTCAGCCCGTTCGATCCGCTGACCTTCGCCGCCGCCGCCCTGGCACTGCTGGTCGCCGGGATCGTGGCGACCTTCTTCCCGGCGCGGCGGGCGACGCGGGTCGACCCGATCATCGCGCTGCGCGCCGAATAGCTCGCCGGCCCGAGTCAGGACGGCGACCTCTTGTAGCTGACCGAGAGCCCCGAGCGGCTCGCACGCACGATCTCGGTCTCCAGATTCAGCGTGCTCTCCAGCTCTTCGAGGAATCCGCTCATACCTCTCATTCCCCTGCCCGACACGTTGTGCGCGGTGAAGCAGCCCCCCACCTCCAGCTTCGGCAGGACGGCTCTGAAGTAATTCGTATACCAGTCCTTGTCCGCATCCACGAAGACGAAGTCGAACGAGCCCTCAAGCTCGGGCACCAGCTCGTGTGCGTCGGCCAGCCTGGCGTCGATGAACTCGCTGAGTCCTGCCTCCTCGAAATTCTCCAGGGCCTCTCGGTACCGTCCTTCGTGAATCTCGATCGTGATCAGCTTACCGCCGGTCTTGCTCAGCGCCCAGGCGATCCAAATCGCCGAGTGCCCGGTCGACGTCCCGATCTCCAAGGCCCTCGTGTAGCCGTTCTCCACGACGAGATCGTACAGCACCTGGCCGTCCGCGACAGGGACATTCGCGTCCCGCCACGCACGGCGGTGACTCTCGAGAAACTGCTGAACCCGAGCGTCCAGCTCTCCCTGGTCGGCCTCCTGCGCGAAGCACACAGGCACCGGCAGATAAAGACACATCGCCAGAGCCGCCCAGAGGATCCTAGATCCGTACTTCATTCTCTCTCTCCTGTTTCGGTCGCCTCCCGTCGTGCCTTGCTGAAGAAGGCATAGACCGGGATACCGACGGCCACCGTAGCCAGTCCTATCGACGACTCGACAGGCCGTTCGAGATAGGCGAGCACCAAGATCAACAGGCTGACACAGATGAATACGAGCGGCACAACTGGATACAGCGGCATCCGGTAGGTGCTGGCCTTCGCCTTTCTCAATTTGAATACGCCGATCACCGCGACGATAGGAAAGATCCCCAGGCAGAACCCCATGTACGTCAGAATCTGATCGAAGGTGCCGGACATCACCATGACGGCCGCGATGAGGAACTGCAAGACTATCGACTTAGACGGCACCCGAAATACCGGGTGAACATCGGAGACGAACTTAAAGAAGTATCCGTCCTTGGCCATCGCGTAGTAGACGCGCGGGCCGAGGATGATCAGCGCACTGATCGCAGAAAGCAACGCGAAAGCTATCAGAATCGAGATCACGGTGTCGGCCATGCCACCGAACAACTCCGACGCAGCGAGGCCGCCGACTGCGATGACCCCCCTCATCTCCCCCGGCTCGACGGCGTACACGAAGAGGAGGTTCAGACAGAAGTAGAGGAGCATGACGAGGCCGGTCCCCAGGATCAGCGAGCGTGGCAGGTTCCGTTCGGGATCCCGTATCTCCGAGCCGATATAGGCCGAGGCGTTCCAACCGGTGTAGGCGAACATTATCCACATGAGTGACAACCCGGCGGTCTTCCAGCCCTCGACGCCCGACTGAATTTCGGCGCCCCGCTGGAAATTGCCGAAATCCCCGCGCCCCAGCGTGAACCCGACGACGACCAGCCCGGCGATCAGCACTACTTTGCCAACCGTCAGGTAGTTCTGCACACGCGAGCCGAACTCCATCCCTCTCAGGTGAACCAACGTAAGTGCCAGGATGACGATGATCGCGAGCGCTTTCTTAATCAGGTCGGGATCCCCCCACCCCACCAACCCTGGAAAGGCTCTGCCGACGTACTCGCTGAAGCCGAGCGAGGACGCCGCCAGCGGTGCCGAGAAGCCGGCGAAGAGCGAGACCCAGCCGGTGAGGAATCCAAGCAGCGGATGGAACAACTTCGAGAGGTACACGTACTCGCCGCCGGCACGCGGTATCGCGGCACCGAGCTCGCCGTAGCAGAGCGAGCCGCAGAGAGCCAGGACCCCACCACCGACCCACAGTCCGACCATGAGAACGGGGCTGCCCAACGCCCCTATCAATAGCCCGGAGGTCGTGAAGATACCGACCCCTATCATGTCGGCGACGACGATGTTCGTGGCCGGAAAGAGCCGGAGCTTCCTGGAGAGGTCTTGCACTCTGCCATCTCTCATCGTGAAATGTCTCGAGCTTCAGTAGTAATGACACCTGGCGAGCCCGAAGCGTTGCCCGGGTAACCGGAGCGACGACAAAGCCTTGCGTGATTCCCGTTTTTCGATAGCTTGGAGGGTGCTGCCCCCCCACGGCGCCGCTTCCCAGGCGCAAGAATCCCTGTCCCATACGCTTCACCGATACCCTGTCCTATCGAGTGCGCCCCCGCCTCAACCCGCCCAACCACAATTCAAGGGAGGCAAGCGTGAAGACAGCGAAACCGTTCTGGCCGACACGTGTCGCCGTCGTCGCCTTAATGCTGAGTTTCTTCGCGGCATGCGACGACACCACGGAGCCCGAAATCCAGCTCGACCCCGGAAGCACTGCGGACATCGTGGACGACCTGGTCGCGGACTTCTTCGAGGGGAATGACGCTGCGAACAGCATGGAGTACTTCGGCGACGCCATAGCCATGGCGCTCGGCGGCGGCATGCCGCCACTCAGCGCCGGTCCGCCCGCCGAAGCGGGTGTGATCCCGCGCCACCTGCTTGGCAACCCGGCGTACAGCGCAGCAGCCAACATCCCGGCAATCTTCGAGGGTGTAACCTTCGTCTGGGATGACATTGAAGAGGGCTACGTGCCGAGCGAGCTCCCCGGCGCTCCTGAAAACGGTGTGCGCTTCATGCTCTACGCCGTCAACCCGATCACCTTTGAACCCCTCACTCCGATTTCCGAGAACGAGATCGGTCATCTCGACATCGCCGACGCCAGCTCGTGGCCATCACTTGACATCAGCATAGCGGCGGTGATCGGTGGCGACACGCTGATCTCCGGGAATGTAACGGGGAACTTCGGCCAGACGAGCGCCTGGATCGACATCGCGGGCTACTTCTCCGATGGCACCGAGCAGCTGTTGTACGACGTGTACGCCAGCGAAAGCGACATTGCCTACGTCTTCGAGTTCGGGCTCGAGTACGGCAACTTCGAGGCCTCCTGGAGTATGACCTACTCCCAGACCGGCCTCGAGGTCGAGGTGGCGTTCACCGACGGAACGAACACGATCGTCTTTAGCTTGAATACCGACGGAGAGGTGATCCTCGCAGGCAGCGGCATCACATTCAACGGCGAGACGGTTGCCGTCATCTCAGGCACGTTCGAGGGCGTGATTACGATCTCAAACGCCGAGGGCGATCCGCTGACCACCGCCGAGCTCGCCGCGCTCGAGGACGTGTTCCAGGCGATGGGCGAACTCGGCGAGTGGATGGACGGGATGCTCATGTTCGTCGCTCAGCTGGCGCAGATGGGCGAACCGGTCGGCTAGTCACAAACTCAACAACGAATCGTCGAAGCGGGCGGTCTCTCGACCGCCCGCTTTTTTTCTCCTCGCCAGGCCGCCGCAACGCTGGTGCCGGCTCAAGCGTCAAAGTCAATTGGAAGCCAAGCCCAAAGCACTTTCACGCCGAAGATGATGCGACGGGGGTTACGATGAGAAAGGCACGCCGCTTGTCCATGCCGCGCGAGTCGTCCTCGCTCTTACTCTGCGTTCTGCTGGCCGTAGGCTTCCAGCCGAGCGAGCTGCACGCGCAGCGACGCAATCGCGACAGCTGGCAGCGGGTGCCGGACGTCATAGCGGCGCTGGCTATCGGCGAAGGGAGCCGTGTGGCGGACGTGGGCGCGGGCAGCGGCTACTTCACGGAGTACCTTGCCCTGGAGGTGGGCGCCGGCGGACGAGTGTTCGCCGTGGAGATAAGCGAGAGGTCTCTGTCGCAACTACGGCGGCTAGCCGAGGATGAGAGCCTCGACAACATCGAGGTCGTTCCCGGCGAAGTTGACGATCCCAAACTCCCCGAGCGCTCCCTAGATGCGGTGCTGGTAGTGGACGCATACCACGAGATGACGGAGTACGAGGCGATGCTCTCCGGAATGTTCAAGGCACTGAAACCCGGCGGGCGTCTGGTCATACTCGATCACGTTCCTTCCGATGCCTCGCAGTCACGCGATCGGCAGACCGCGAGCCACGAGCTGAGCATCGATATAGTCGAAGGGGAGCTTCGGGAGGCAGGCTTCGAGGTACTCGACCGCGATGAGCAGTTCACCCAGAGCGGCCGCAGCCACGGCCAGTGGTTGCTGGTCGCGCGCCGCTAGACGGCCCCCGGGACCCGCAGATCACTCCCATTTCAGTGCCTCGCCGGGGTCCGTCCGGGATGCCCGCCGTGCCGGGAGATACGCGGCGATGAGGACCACGCTCATCAGCGTTCCCGCCACCACGCCGTAGACCAGTGGGTCCGTCGGCACTACACCGAACAGCAGGCCAGTCATAAGACGAGCGAGGGGGAGCGACACTCCCAATCCAAGGATGACTCCCACCGCAGCCACGGCCAACCCCTCGCCAGCGACCTGCCGGCGGATCGCCGACGGGCGAGCGCCGAGCGCCAGCCGCAGCCCGAATTCCCGCGTGCGCGATGATACCGACTGGCTCGTGAGCCCGTAGACGCCCATGATGGCCAAGACCAGCGCGGTCAGCCCGAAGCCGCCCACGAGTAGCAGGTTGGTGCGGGGCTGAGCGAGCGAATTCGCCTGCATCCGATCGAGGGTGACTATGCGCGCCACCGGCTGCAGGGGATCGACTTGCCGAACCGCATGACGGAGCCGCGCTGCAAGGTCATCTGGCGGCCCACTAGCATGCGCCACGACGAAGAACTCTCGGGCGAAATCGCTGTCCTGCGCCTGGGGCACGTAAACTTCCGGCAGCACCGCCTGCGCCGGCCCGCGCCGCCGCACATCACCCACCACCCCGACGACGGTGAGCCACGGTTGAGCTTGCATCGGTTCCGACAACAGATGATCCGGCAGACCGAGTCGAATCCTGCGACCGATTGGGTCGCCGCTCACGTAGTGGGTTCCGACGAAGGTCTCGTTCACGAGTGCTACGTAC
>JBDHKT010000161.1:0-5173 GCA_039586255.1 Gemmatimonadota bacterium
ACGGCGTGGCCAACCAGGCCGTGTTCCAGCTTGCGACCCTCACGGTCGGCGATGCGGGCACGTTCTCGTTCCAGGTCCGGGTTGACCGGCCGAACGATGTTACGAACGTGGCCGCCGCGACCTACGAGACGATCGCGGGGACCGACTCGGTCACGTCCAACAGCGTGGTGACGACATTCGTCCAGCCCGAGCTCACTATTCAGAAGCTGCTGACCAGCCCGAACATAGCCTACGTCGGCGATCAGGTCAGCTACACTCTGCGGTACGGCAACTCGTCCGCGTCGGCCGTCGCTCAGAACGTCGAAGTGAGCGACACACTGCCGACCGGCCTCGAGTTCGTCTCCTCCGTGCCGGCGCCGACAGCGGTGAACGGCCAGGTCCTGACCTGGACGATAGGCGACGTCGCACCCGGCGACACCTTCGACATTCAGCTCACCGCGCAGGTCAGCGACGTGGTCGTCGACACGATGACGGTCGCCAACATGGCGGTGATGGCGGCGCTGAACGCCTCAGCGCAAGAAATTGCAATCTCCCAGGCGGTCCAACTCATCGCGGTGCTGGCCGACGAGCTGACGCTGGACAAAGCGGCCAACGTCATCGATGTCGCTATCGGCGAGCTCGCCCCCTACACGCTGACGGTAGAGAACACCAGTCTCGTACCGCTCAGCGATATCCGCATCCACGACAGGTTGCCGAGGGGCGCCGTCTATTCGGAGGGTAGCGAGACCGGCGTCGACTCCGTTCAGGTGGACGGGCGCAGAATCACGTTCTTCTACGCCGGTCCCATCGATCCCGGCGAGACGCACAACGTCCACTACGCCGTGGCGATCGTCTCCGCCGCCGAACCGACGCTTGCCAACACGGCCTACGCGACCGCCGAGAACGAGACCCTCAGGTCAGAGGACGTAACGGCCTGGGTCCGTGTGCGCAGCGCCTCTCCGCTGGAGACGCGCGTCGCGATCGGTAAGGTCTGGATCGACCTGAACGACAACGGCGGCCAGGACCCCGGCGAGCCAGGACTACCCGGCGCCGACATCTGGACAGACGACGGCGAGGTCGCCAGCTCCGACAGCGACGGCAAGTTCTCGTTCAGGAACCTGCGTGCCGGGCGCCACGCTTTCCGGCTCGACCCGGCGACGATCCCGGCCGGCTACCGGCTGGCGGGGAGCAGTGCCTCGGAAGATCTGATCACACTCGACGCCGACGGTTGGACGACGCCGCGGGTCAACTTCCGGCTCGTCCCGCTCGAGACCACGCTGTCGGAGGTACACCTGCCGATCACCTGGCGCTTCGCGGCCCGTCCGTTGTGCACGAGCCTCGACGAGATCTTCCCGACCGCGGAAGGCGACCGTGCAACGCTCGCCCACTTCGAGACGAACAGCGCCAACCTGCAGGACGGCCAGGCCCTGGCTCAGCGCGTGGCCCTCGCCCTCGCCAATCGGCCCGGGTGTCGCGTCGAGCTGGCGGGGCACGCCGACCCGCGCCCGGTGCGAGGCGGCCCGTACTGGAGCAACCTGAGCTTGTCGCAGGCGCGGGCGGATTCGGTCCTCGGCGCGTTGCGGGCCTCCGGCCTCGAGAACGGCATCAGCGTCCGGGCACTCGGGGCGACCGATCCGGCGGCAGCGGGCGAAGATCCCTACTCGCTCTGGCTCAACCGTCGCGTCGAGCTGCGTTTGAGCGGACCGGAGAGCAACGCACTGTCACGGCCGGTCCTCGAGTACGACGTCCAGATCAGCAACGGGTACGATGTGGCGCTGAGCGGCCTGGCGATTCGATTCGAGCCGGCAGCCGACTCCGTGGTCCTCATAGTCGACGACTCGGTTCGGTTCAGACTGTACGGCCACCCCACCGTCCTGCCGCCCATCGATCCGTACTCGCGCGTGACGCTGCGGGCCTGGACCGTCTCCAGCACCGACTCGGCGGTCGCCGTGCTCGAGCGCAACGAGCGCTCCACCGGCTGGCTCGCCGCCGCCGTGCATAACTATACGATACCGGTGAGCGGCACCGACGAGGTCCACACCATCGCCGACAGGCTGCCCAGCCCCAGCAAGCTGCCGCCGGGCGCAAGTGTCGAGATCGTCCTGCTGCCCGCACCGGCAGGCTGGCCGGAAGCGACCTACTCGTTGCCGGAGGGCTGGAAGCTGGTCGAGGGCTCGGTGAAGGTCGGCGGTCTGCCGGCGCCCGACCCCGAGATCCGCCGCGACGTCTCAGGCGCCGACGTCCTCTACTGGCGGTTCCGCGGCCGCGCGATCGAGCCGATCGCCCTGAGGCTGGAACCGAGCGACGCGGCGGAGCCGGTAGAGGTTGTGAGCGTCCCGCTGCTGCGAACGGACGAGGAGCGGCAGGAAGAGCACCGGCGAGCGTTCCTGGCGGGGCCGGCCGTCGAGATCTTCAGCCCGAAGGACGGCACGGTGCTGCGCAGCGACAAGATCTTCATCGGAGTGCGCGGCGAGCCGAGTGCCCCGGTCACCCTGTTCGACGGGGACTCGGTGCTCGCGGAAGGGCAGACGCGCATCGACGGCGTCCACGACTTCGTCGCGATTCCGCTCTCGCGTGGTCCGCACACGCTGCGCATACGGATGACGAACTCCTGGCAGCAGGAGCGCTGGGACAGCCTCTCGGTGCACGTGATCGGCCAGCCGGCCGAGATCGCCACCGAGGTCACGACGCTACCGATGGTCGCCGACGGGCACACCATAACAACGATCAGGGCGCGCGTGCTCGATCGCTGGGGTGTCCCCGTGGTCAACCCGACCAACGTTTCGATCGTGACCGACGGTGCCGAGGCACTGGGCTCCGACTCCGACCAGGGGTCCGTCGGCCTCCAGCTCCTTTCCGACCCGGCCGGCTGGCTGCGGGTCGACCTGCGTCCCGGGCTCGAGATCGGGACCGGCAGGTTGACGCTGAAGGCTGGCGACGCCGAGACCGAGATCGAGCTCGAGCTGGTTCCCCCGGCACGGCCGCTGATGATCACCGGCGTGGGCCGGATCGGCGTCGGCGCGGCGCCTGACGCCTTCGGCGCCATCACCGCGCGCGGCCGGGTCGACAGCAAGACCTCGGTCATCCTGAGCTACGATAGCCGCCGCCTCGACGCCGGTCGCAACTTCTTCGGTCGCTCCTTCGACCCGCTCGAGGAAGCGCGCTACCCGATCCTCGGGGACGCGAGCCAGGTCCGCACGATGAGCGCCTCACAGTACGCGTTCTCGGCCCGCGTTGAGCGCGGCTTCGACTGGCTCGCCCTCGGAGACGTCTCGACCAACGAATTCAGCAGCGGACTGCTGCTCAACAGCTACAATCGAGCTTTGCCCGGCGCCGCGGCCCGGATCTCCACCGGCCCTGTCGTCTGGAAGGGTTTCGGCAGCTCTACAAGTCAGAGCCTGCAGCAACTCCAGATCCGTGGCGCCGGCACGTCAGGTCCCTACACCCTGCAGCCGAACATTCGCCCGGGCACCGACCACGTCCTCATAGAGACGCGAGCGGCTGAGAACGCACAGCGGATCATCAGCCAGCAGCAGCTCGTCCGCTATGTCGATTACCAGATCGACTACATACGTGGTACGCTCCTGTTCAAGCGCCCGGTGCCCGCCGCCGATCCTTTCGAGAACTCGGTCTTCATCGTCGTGTCGTACGAGGCCGAGAGCGGCGGCAGCGAACAGATCGTTTGGGGCGCCCGCGCGGCGGCCGACGCGGGAGATCTCGTCAACGTAGACTCGCTGCGCATAGGCGCGACCTACATCAGCGACGAGCAGGCGGCGGGCGGTCGGCAGGTCCTGGCCGGCGCCGATATGCGGCTGGTCCATCACGGCGCGCTGGACATCGGAGCCGAAGTCTCCTATTCCCGATCTGCCACGTCCGACTCGGCGGACATCGCCACCGCAATCGACGGTACGATCAACCTCTTCCGCGGCCACGTGAACCTGTCGGGCGGCTGGATGCGGGTCGGCGAAGAGTACCGCAACCCGTCGAACCTGGGCCTGCGCGCCGGGACCGAGGAGATTAGAGCGGCCGGCGGTCTGCGGATCGGCCCCAGCCAGCTGCGGTTCGAGCACGAGCGCCAGAACTTCAGGGCGGAGCGGGTCCGCCGCGAGCGCACTACCGGCGGTATCATTCAGGCGATCGGCAGACAGCTGCAAATCGATCTCCGCGCGGCTCAGGACCTCTTCGTCAACGCCGGCGTCACCGACCGGTCGCAGGCCGGTGAGGCCAAGATCACCTGGACGCCGACGCCCAAGTTCAGCCTCTTTACCGAAGGTCGCTACCAGTTCGAGACGACCGGCAACATAGTGCTCGGGGACTACTTCGGCGGCGGCGCGGCGTACCGGGTATCGCCCAGACTGGCCCTCGAAGGCGGCTTCCGTCAGGTGATGACCACCGACTCGCTCGGCTACTCGATCGCCAGCCTCGGTGTGCGCAGCGACATCGGGCTCGGCACTCAGGCCTACGGCGAGTACCAGCTCATCGGCGGGGCCAACGGCTCACACAATGCCGCAGTCGTCGGCCTCAACAACCAGCTCCGCCTCGGCCAGGCCTGGGCTCTCAACACGATGTTCGAGCGCCGCTTCGGTCTCGACAACGCATCGGCCGCCGACCCGGTCCGCGCCCTGCCCTTCGCGCAGCCCGAAGAGGACTACTGGGCCGCCGGACTGGGCGTTGAATTGCTGCCGCCGGACGCGCCTTACCGGCTCGCCGCCCGCGGCGAATACCGCGACGGCGAGTTCATGGCCCGCCGCCTGGCCACGCTGGCCGGCGACGTCTCGATCGGTCGCTCGCTGGCGATCCTGTCGCGCAGCGAGTACATGTGGAACGAGAACAGCGCGGCGCTCGGCAAGCCGACCAGCGAACGCAAGTCCACACTTTGGGGGCTCGCCTTCCGTCCCATCGGCAGCGACGAGCTCAACGTGCTGACCAAGTTCCAGTGGCTCGAGGAGAGCAACCCGATGAGCGGCGGGGTGCTAGGCGCCAGCGGCGACGAGCAGCGCATGATCGGTATCGCCGAGGCGATCTGGGCGCCCTTCAAGTTCAGCGAGTTCGCCGGCCGCTACGCGGCGCGCCGTACCGAGGGCGAGCTGGTTCACCCCGATTCCACCGTCCAGAACCTCGTCTCCTGGGCCGACTACCTCGGCGGCCGCGTCAACCTCGACTTCACCCGTTGGCTCGCCGTCCGCGGCGAGGG
>JBDHKT010000162.1:0-5169 GCA_039586255.1 Gemmatimonadota bacterium
CGATGCAGACGAGTGAAGGGGGTGTGCGGCGCGCCCGGCCGGACGAAGCGATCCCGCTCACCGAGCTGGCCTTCCGATCGAAGGCGCATTGGGGCTACGACCGCGAGTTCATGCAGGCGTGCCGGGCCACGCTGACGGTGACGGCGGAGTTCATCGCACGCGCCGACGTCTACGTCGCGGAGGTCGAGGGTCGCGTCGTCGGCTTCTACAGTCTGGCGCCCTGGAACTCGGATCTCGAGTTGTACCATTTCTTCGTCGATCCGCCGGCGATGGGAAACGGTGTGGGGCGCTGTCTTTGGGATGACGCGGTCCGGAGAGCGACCGAGCTCGGTCACCCGAGATTCTTGATCCAGAGCGATCCGTTCGCCGAGGGGTTCTACCTTAAGCTCGGCGCCGAGCGCATCGGCGATGTGCCGTCAGAGGCGGTGCCCGGTCGCATGTTACCCCTGTTGGTCTTCCCGCTGCGGGAAGGTGAGGACTGATCCGGGCGAACCACCATGAGTTGCTGCCACTGCCAGGGAGCACAGCGCGTCTTCTCGGGCCGTTACGTCGCCCGAGACCTGAAGCGGTATCGCCGCAAGGGCCCGGGGAAGACCACCAAGATGCTCATCGACGCCCTGGCGGCCGAGGGCGCCGAGGGCGCCACGCTGCTCGATATCGGCGGCGGCGTGGGCGTGATCGGGTACGAGCTGTTGAGCGCAGGCGCCGGCCGTACGACGAACGTGGAAGCGGCGAAGGGCTACATAGAGGCAGCGCGGGAGGAAGCGACGCGCCTTGGGCTCGCCGACCGCGTGACGATACGCGAGGGCGACTTCGTCGAGATCGCCGACGAGCTTGAGTCGGCGGACATCGTTACCCTCGATCGCGTGATCTGCTGCTACCCCGATGTGGGTGCGCTGGTTGGGCTCTCGGTGGGGAAGGCGGGCAGGTTGTACGGCGCGGTCTACCCGCGTGACACCTGGTGGACTAAGCTCGGCAACCGTGTTCTCAACCTGACCCTTTGGATCACACGCAACCCGTTCCGGGTGTTCACCCACCCGACCCGCGAGGTGGACTCGCTGATCCGCCGCGCCGGCTTCCGCCAGCGCTTCCACCGGACGACGTTCACCTGGCAGGTCGTCGTCTACGGGCGCGATTCGGTTTAGGGCGGCGACAACCGCAGTCGCCGCGTGTCCGCTACAGGCCTCCGCTTCGGCAGCGACGCCTCGATGCGGCGGATCACCTTCGCCGCGGCCGAGCGGTAGCTCGTGAGCTTGCCTCCGTAGACGCTCAGCACCCGCGGCGGATCGCGGCGGCTCTCTCGATCGCTCAGCAGGATGACCTCACGTGTGCGATGGAAGGCGTGGCCGGGGCCGGACGGTAGCACGCGCAGCCCGGCGAAGGCGTCCTGAACCGTGCACTGATCCCGGTAGCGCGGGAAGTGGCGGTGCAGGACCCGTAGTAGGTAGTTCTTCTCCGCGCGAGATGGCTGGACTTTGTCGGGGTCCCCGCGAAAGCGCGTCTCGGTCGTTCCCACCAGCGTCTTGCCCTTCCACGGCATCGTGAAGACGGCGCGTCCGTCCCGAGGCACCTCGACGTAGTAGAGGCCCTGCTCGACGGTCCCGTTCACGATGATGTGGCTGCCCTGAACGAGCTCGACTTCGCGGCAGCGCGGCATCGGATCGATGCGCTCAGCCACCCGGTTCACCCAGGGGCCGGCTGCGTTCACTAGGACGCGTGCCTCACAGGTATCCTCGTGCCCGTCGTACGCGTAGTGGACGACGCAACCGTCTGACGTGAGCTCGGCGCGAACGAGCTCGGCGGGCATCGCAAGCTCAGCTCCGAGACTCGACGCCGAGCTCATCACCGCCGCCGTGAGCGCCGCGTCGTCGGTCTGTGCGTCGTAGTACTGGAAGACGGCGTCGAGGCCCTCGGTAGTCAATCCGTCCAGCTCGCCCCAGCCTGAGCGCGGTACCTTCCGGAACAGCACCTGCTTCCGCAGCCGGCCGAGTATCGCATAGAGGGTGAGGCCTGCCCGCACGAGGAACGGCCGCCGTCGCGTCTTCGAGAAGACGGGGATGTAGAAAGGCTTGAGCTCGACGAGATCCGGCGCGTTACGCAGCAGCAGCGCCCGCTCGTCCAGGCTCTCGTGCACCAGCGAGAGCTCGTAGCTCTCCAGGTAGCGCAGGCCGCCGTGGATGAGCTTGCTGGACTTGCTAGAAGTGCCGGCCGCCAAGGCCGTCTTCTCGAGCAGCAGGACCGAGTGACCGGCAGCGGAAGTGGCCTGTGCGACGCCGACGCCGTTTATCCCACCGCCCACCACCACGACGTCGTAGCGTTTGCCCATCGCGTCAGCGCCCCGGTGCCAGCCGCAGGTCGGTCAGCATCTCGCCGATGGCCATCGTCTCGATGAACCGCGCGCTGCGCGCGGTGAGGCCGAGCGCCAGATCGGGATCGATAACCTCGTAAAGTGCCCAATCCCAGGGGCCCGGCCAGAGCGCCTCTGCGTCGGGGATCATCCGGTAATTGCAGAACAGGTACTCGGGCTGAAACCGGTCGGCGGCCTCGCGCGCCATCAAAGTCCACTCCGAGAGCACCCAGCCGACACGCTCCGCATCTCGTTCCCGGGCCTGCCGGATCGCCTCCAGTGCGAAGGAGATGACGACGCAACGGCCCGCAGCCGGCTCTAAGTCCTTCATCACCCGCTCAAGGACCTCTACGGTGCCGAACCTGTTGAGGCTTTCGCGCTTTATCTCGACGAAGGCCGTCACCTTCGGGTACTTCTTCAGCAAGGGGATGACCTCGGCGAGCGTGGGCACGTGCACCTCGCCGAACTGCGGCCCGAAGCGGGCCGTCTCGCTTACCCAGATGTCCTTCAGTTGCTCGAGCGTCATGTCGAGCACGTTCCGGTCGACGCTGGCGGTGCGCCACAGCTCGGCGTCGTGCATCAGTACCGGGACGCCGTCCTTGGTAAGCTGAACGTCGAACTCGATGTATCCGGCACCGGCCTCGATGGCGGCCCTCAGGCTCTCCAGCGTGTTCTCCGGATAGCGCAAGGCGTAGCCGCGGTGGGCGATCAGGGCCGGCGGCTTGATGTTCACGTTCTTGGGAACGTTGATTCCTCTCATATTACTCACTACGTCGGTTCGGGTCCGGCGGTTTGGGTCGGAGGCGGAGACCACTCGCTTCGTGCTCGCGCCATCTCTAGAGAGCGGCATCACGCTCCGTGGTGAGCTCGCGAACTACGCGAGGTGGTCCTCCGCCTCCTCCCGGGAAACTGGGAGCCGAGGGTGTCGTCGAGCGCAATTTGGAGCGCGGCGGCGGCGCAGCCGCCGTTCTCGCAATCGAGCCGCGCGACATGGAGCGAGACGATCCCTCGGCGACCCTACTGACCACCGCCTTCTTCCGGATACAGCGACACTTGGACGTAGTTATCAGTGCGTAAGTACCGCACCGCCGCCTGCCTCACGATCTCCGCGGTCAGTCCGTCGATCAGCTCCTCGTACGTGATGATGTTACGGGGGTCCAAGCCGTAGCGTTCGGCGGCGACCAGCTGACCGAGCCAGAAGCCGTTCTCGCGCAGGTCGGTCTCGTACTCGCGCCGCTGCATTTCCTTCACTTTGTCGATGTCCTCCTGCGACGGTCCGACCGTCTGAAGGCTGTCGATCTGAAGGAAGACGGCATCGACCATCTCTTCGAGCCGCTCGGGCGCGGTGCCGAAGCCGATGCTGAACTGGTAGTCGGGCACCGGGTCGCGAGTGCCGCTTCCGCCGGCGCTGACGCCGTAGGTGCCGCCCATGTCCTCGCGCAGGACTTCGCGCAGCCGGATGCGGAGCACGTTGCTCAGGGCGCGCAGCGCGTAGCGGCTCTCGCGCGTCCAGTCGAACGGGCCGGTGAAAACGATCCGCGTTTGGCTCCTCGGCTCGATCCCTTTGTAGACGGTCTTCTGGATGACGCCGGTGGGGTAGCTGATACCCTCGTCGCGCCACCGCTCTTCACGACCGGCGGCTGGCAGGCCGCCGATGTAGGTCTGGATCAGCGGCTTCAGGCTGTCGGGATCGAAGTTGCCCACGAAGACGAAGAAGAAGTCGCCGGCATCCGCGAAACGGTCCCGGTAGAACTCGTAGGACACTTCCATGTCCATCTCATTGTAGAGCTCGATGCTGGGCGGACGCGTGCGGAAGTGATTCTGCGTGAGCGTGACGCTCAGGGTGTCGTTGAAGGCCGACCTCGGGTCGGCGTTGCGATTGGCCAGGAAGGCCTGCATGCGTGACTTGATCGATTGGTACGCGGCGGCGTCGCGGCGCGGTGCGGTGAAGTACAGGTAGATGAGCTGAAACATCGTCTCAACATCGCTCGGCGAAGCACTGCCGCCGATGGCCTCGTAGAGCGATCCGATAGACGGCGACACCCGCACCGCCGTGCCGGCCAGCTTCTTCTGCAGGTCCACGAGACTGAACTCGCCGACGCCCGCCCGGAAGACGACGGTGGAGGCGGTCATCGCGGCGACGTAATCCTGGTCGGAGGCCAGCGAGGTACCGCCGGAGCTCCAGCCATTGAACAGGATCTCGTCGTCCTTGAAGTCGGTGGGCATGAGCAGCACCCGGACTCCGTTGGCCAGGGTCCAGCGCTGGACGCCTATCTCCTCGAGCTCCTCGATCTCGATGATCTCGGCCGGCTCGGGTACGATTGGCACGAGCGGCGCCTCGGTGGCGACGTCGACATACGCCTCGATTCCCGCCGCCTCGACGGCGGCGAACACGGCCAGCAGCTCGGCCTCTCCCGGCACTTCGGCGCCTTCCTTCTCTGGTCCGTCCACGAGGATCACCCTGTTGCTCTCGGTGATCCACTCGCGGGCCAGCCGGTTGGTCTCTTCCAGTCGCACGCTGGGCAGCAGCCGCTGGTGTGCCCCGAACTCGAAGGCGATGCCCGGTATGGGTTCGTCGTAGAGGAAGGCGCGGGCATATTCGGAGGCGTAGCCCGACGATTGTGTCTTCTCGCGCTCGTCGTAAGCCTGCTGCAGGATCCGCAGCAGCTCGCGCTTCTCTCGCTCGAGCTCGGTCTCGGTGAAGCCGTGGCGCGCCACGCGCTGTGCCTCGGTGAGCAGCACCTCGAGCGCCCGCTCGTGACGGTTCTCCTGCACGCCGGCGCCGAGGACGTAGACCTCCTTCGAGCCGATGAAGCGGCCCT
>JBDHKT010000612.1:0-2279 GCA_039586255.1 Gemmatimonadota bacterium
TGAGAGGCCCGAAGTGTTGAGACCGCAGGCGGGTGCCCGACCTCCGCAGAGTGGCCCCAGTGGGCGACGAGCAGGCACTTCTTGGATCTTGTTAGGCTGTAGCGATGGCGTAGGTTAGGGCCCGCATACTCGACGGAGCCCCGGCATCCGCTCACACTATCAGGTGATCTCTCATGGACTACTACTTGGCGTTCCACGGGTGGGCCAGAACCGCGTTCCGCGTCGCCGTCTGGATTTCGGTCGCGGGGCTGGTGTCCGGCGTGGGTCCCGCCGCGGCCCAAGCCCAGACCTTCCGCACCGACGATCCGGTGATCCGCAGTATGTGGGAGGTCGGGATGGAGAACTCGCAGACCGAGACGCTGGCCCAGGTCCTGCTGGACTCGATCGGCCCCCGACTGGCCGGCTCGCCGGAGCTGGTCTCGGCCCAGGACTGGCTGGTCGAATTGTATCGGAGCTGGGGCGTCACGGTCCGCAAGGAGGAATACGGTACCTGGAACGGCTGGCGGCAGGGCCACCTGCACGTGGATCTGGTCGCGCCGCGGGTGCAGACGCTGGAGGCCGAACTGCTGGCCTGGAGTCCCGGAACGGATGGACCGGTCGAGGGCGAAGTCGTAGTCCCGCCGGCGGGACTGACCGAGGAGACTGTCCCTGAGTGGCTCGCGACGGTCCAGGGCAAGTTCGTCTTGATGTCCGCGCCGGAACCGATGTGTCGGGCCAGACAGGAGTTGGAGGGTTACGCCCGGGCGGAGACGGTCCAGCGACTAGACTCTCTTCGAGCACATCTGCGGAGCGCCTGGGGGGTCCGACTCAGGCCGCTGGGCAACTGGCGCGAGAGAGAGCGTGCCCTCGACGAGGCGGGCGTGCTGGGCACTATATCGTCGCGCTGGTCCGGCGGCTGGGGCGTGAACAAGGTCTTCGATACCGTACTGGAACGCGCGGTCGGCATCGATCTCGCGTGTGAGGACTACGGGATGCTGTACCGCATGGTGGAGCGCGGGCAGCAGCTCGTCATCCGGCTCGATGCCGACGCCGAGAATCTCGGCGCTGTGCCGCAGTTCAACGTGATCGCCGAGCTCGAGGGCACGGAGCTACCCGAGGAGTACATAGTCCTGTCCGCTCACCTCGACTCGTGACCGGCGCCACCGACAACGGCACCGGAACCATCATGATGCTCGAGGCGATGCGCATACTGAAGGAGACCTATCCCAACCCCAGACGCACCATCCTCGTCGGTCATTGGGGCCCGGAGGAGATGGGCCTCATCGGTTCCCGCGTGTTTACGGAGGACCACCCGGAGGTGCTGGACGGCCTCCAGGTTCTGTTCAACCAGGACAACGGCACCTGGCGCATCGCGCGGATCGAGGGGCAGGGGTACCTGTACGCCGGGCAGCACATCGCCCGCTGGATCTCGCTCGTCCCGACCGAGATCAGTGAGCACATTACCCTCGAGTTCCCAGGTGGGCAGAACAACAGAGGCAGCGACCACGTCGCGTTCCTATGCCACGGCGTGCCGGCCTTCCGCTTACAGTCACCCTACGACGAGTACCGGCAGTACACCTGGCACACCAACCGCGACACGTACGACAAGATCGTATTCGACGACCTGAAGGAGAACGCGACGCTCGCGGCGATGCTCGCCTACGGCGCTTCCGAGGATCCCCAACGCGTGCCGCGGGATAGGTCGGTGCTGCCGATCGATCCCAGGACCGGCGAGCCGCGCGAGTGGGTGCGATGCGGTCCGGCGCGCAGGAGTCCCGGCCGTTAGCCGGGGCCGGTTACAGTCCCCGTTCTGTGCTAGGCAGGAGGGTCCCTGGAGGCGGTCGCCATCTCATGGGTCGGTCGGAATGACCGATTGTGAAGCCCCTTGCGACTGCTGTCCGGCCCGAGCGAGCCGGTCTGCCGGCGCGGCGTCCCAGGACCCGAACTACCTAACTCGTTGACATAATTAGGCTTATCCGACAGGCCGCTTCGGCTTGCTTGGCGGAGATGCTTTGCACAGTTCTTGCGAAGTGTGCCGTTGCCAGGTGCCCCGAGGCGTCGGATTCCGTGGCCTCGCCCGCTGGTGGCACTGATTCCCGCCCACAGTTCTGAAACCCGGCCTAGCGGAGGAATGGACGCGGCGGGTCTGCTCCCTCCGGGGCCCTGTACCCGCCGCACACGCTCTACGAGAAGGAGCTAGTGATGAAGAGATCGACAGTCATCCTGTTGGGCGCCATGGTTGGTTTCGCGCTCCTGACCCCCGTACAGGAGGCCGTCGCTCAGCAGACGCGGGGCAACGG
>JBDHKT010000163.1:0-9818 GCA_039586255.1 Gemmatimonadota bacterium
GCGACCACAGAGTCCAGCTCCAGTACGACATCCCGCATCGTACCGTTCAGTTCATCCGTCCACTCCCGTTTCCCGGCGATCACCTGGACCGAGATCTTCTGAAGTGCCGTCGACGCATGAGCCGCCGGCTCGTGGTTGGCGAGCACGGCCGCGTGCTGGAGTCGCCGAGCCGCGCGGCGGATTCCGTCTACGTTAGCACCGCCCTCGCCGCCCAGCGCCTCGTGCAGGCGATCCAGGTACTTGCGCGCGTCAACGGCGAATATCTCGAATAAGTTGGAGCTCATTGATGATTAGACCCGGGGATCGGTGAAAGTCTGACGCCCCTGGCTCTAGCAACGGCGTGGCGTAACGATGGCTTCCGCGAGGTTCAATCCGCCTTCGCCTCCTCACCCTCCGCTACTGCGGCACTTTCCTGCTCGGCGGACATCTGGCCGGCGGTAATACGTATCTCCTGTATCAGTGCCTTGAGTCGACCCTCGATTCTGTCCATCTCCTGAAGCGCCGCCTCCCGACTCCGGAAGCCGCGCTCCGCGTCGACCGCCATCCAATTGAGCCGGCGGATTTCGTCAAGAAGCTGTCCAACCTGCGACCGCAGCGCCACGAAGCGGCGCTTGTGCACCTTGTCGGACGGCGACTGGGTCACCAGCTCGACCACACCGAGCCGGGCGGCCGACCAGACGATCGGCGCGAGCAACAGGAGGCCAAGACTGAGTCGGGCCGCGGGCTCGTCGGCGAAATAGAGGACGGCGGCGTCCGCCAGAAGGGAGACGACAAGGACGACGACTTCTAGAGTTGGACGACGTGGCATCAGGGCCTCCGCCTGGGTTTCACTTTGGCGCTTGGAGCATGTCGGCGGGGAGAGCTGGGCTACTTGCCAACTGTGTAAACTAGACGAAATAGGGCATTTGCGCCAGTTTGCCCCCGATGAATCCAGACGAGGCGGCCCGACCTGGCGCCCGACACCGCCTTCCGCATCCGGATCTCCCTCGGCCCCCACATCGTCGAAGCCGACCTTCATCCCCCAAGCACCGCCTCAACCTTCCCAACCGCCGAGGCCGCCAGCTCCTCACACTCCGCCACCAACGCAACTACCTGTTCGCGCATCTCCTTGTTGAACGCTTCGTCCGAGATATGCCGCAGGTTGATACGCACGTTATAGGCGGCGGCGTGCGCGCCGGCCCGGGCCATGTGCGCCCCCGTCCCCACGTCGCTCACCATCTCGGGATCGGCCAGCTGCGCCATCTGCTTGCACAGGATTAGCGCGTCGCGGCACAACTCGACCGTACCCAGCGGAACGCGGGTGGCGGCCTTGTACCCTTTCTCCATCGCCTGCGCACGCGCCGCCCGTTCCGCCTCCGTGTCCTTAGGCATGCGCATGGCCTCGATAACCGAGTCGAACGCCTGAGTATCCTCATCGACCCCGCGGATCAGAGCGTCCTTGAGGTCCTGAGCCCGCTCGGCGATGGAGCACAGGACGTCGTAGTGCTCGTCGAATTCGCCTTTGCCCACCGACAGGTTCGCGACCATCCCGGCCAGCGCACCGCCCAGCGCCCCGGCGAGCGCTGCCACCGAGCCGCCGCCGGGGGCCGGCGTGTCGCGCGAGACCTCATCGACGAAGTCGTAGGTCGGACGCAGGACCAGCGGACCTTCCACCTGTGGCATACCGAGCACCTTCTCCTCGGCCTCGAACGGTGCCACGTCCCGCAGTCCCATCGACTGGATGGCCGTTTCCATGAGATCGGGAACCGGGAGTCCGGTCGACTTGTGCATCCGCCGCAGGTAGAACCTGGCCGACTCGCGTAGCGCCGCGAACGGGATGACGCCGACGATCTCGGAGCCCGTGATCGCGATCCCGCGCGCCCGCGCCTCCTCCCGCGCCGCCTCGAGGACCTCGTGCGGCGGACTCACCTTGTAGTCGGTGAGGTTCATGCTGATCTGCGCCCTGTTGTAGTCGTCGATCACCCAGCCGATCGCCTTCACGTGCGTGAAGCGGCCGTCGGTGAAGACGGGGCCGCTGGGGTTCTCGGGGTCGATCCCCAGGTCCTCGTAGCGCCGGCGAAGGTCGCCGCCGTGCACCTCGCGGTAGTGCTCGGCCAGAGCCTCGAACGATGCGCCGACGAAGTCGCAGGGGCCGCACGGATAGGTACCGTCCTCCGGAAAGCGGACGACCTCGCCTTTGTAGTAGAAAGGCTCGGTGTTGCCCCGACGTTTCCACCGCCCCCGCTCGCGCAGCACATAGGCGATCTCGTTGGCGTAGCGCCGGTCCGTGGTGTTGAGGTTGATGTTGTATGCGATTAGGAACTCGCGCGCGCCCACCGCGGTGGCACCGGCCGTCGGATTGAGCTCCGCCGGGCCGAAGTCGGGCTTCCACTCCGGGTCCTTGTGCTTCTCAGCCAGCCCCTCGTATTCGCCGGCCCGCACCTTCGCCAGGTTCCGGCGCTCGGGCACGCTGGCCGCATGCTCGTACAGGTAGACCGGTACCCCGAGCTCGTCGCCGATGCGACGCCCTACCGCACGCGCGATGTCGGCGCAGTCCTCCATCGTCACGCCGGACACGGGAACGAACGGGCACACATCGGTCGCACCGAAGCGCGGGTGCGCGCCCTGGTGCACGCGCATGTCGATGACCTCGGAGGCGCGCTTGACGGCGCGGAACGCCGCCTCGGCGACGCCATCGGGCGGGCCGACGAACGTGACCACGGTGCGATTGGTGTCGCGTCCCGGGTCCACGTCAAGCAGCCGCACGCTCTGGACGTCTTCGATGACGTCAGTGATCTCCTTGATCACCGCGTCGTTCCTTCCCTCAGAGAAGTTGGGGACGCACTCGACGATCTTCTCCATCATCGCTCCCGGATACCTGAATCGGGTGTGTGTTCAGCGGATCTTCGGTAAGTTAACCCGCGGCGGGCCCCGTGCCGATGAGCCGCTCGACCTCCCGGTCTGCGGTAGCGGGACCGAACGGCTTGCCGACGACAAGCGCCCGCAACGACCGGATCGCCTCCAGCGTCTCGGCCGTTTGGTGTCCCGTGATCACGATTGCCGGAACGTCGAGCAGCCTGGGGTCTTCGCGGAACTCGCGCAATACCTCGAGCCCATCCTTCTCCGGGACCTCGATGTCGGTGAGCAGGAGATCGGGCGGCCGTTGGCGCGCGAGCTCCACCCCGCGTGCCCCGCTGGCGACCTCGAGGCAGGCGTACCCCGCCCTCCTCAGACCGCGGGCCACCGCCATGCGAACCGTCGGATCGTCCTCGATCAACAGAACGACGCGCCGCCGCGGGCTAGAGATCAGCCGCGTAGCTTCGGCCACCAGCGCGTCCGCATCACCGACCATCCAACCGTCGGCGCCGTAGGCAATGGCCTGATTCAGGTCGCCGCCCGGGCCGGTCAGCAGCGCCGGGATGTCTACGCTGGCCGGCGCGCTCCTCAACCTCTGCAGGAACTCCAGCCCGTGCATGTCCTCCAGCTCGAGGCCGGCCAAGATAACGTCTACGCGCTCCGCCCCTATCGTCTCCAGCGCCTCCGCGCCGCGCGCCGCATCCAGCACCTCCCACCCCTCGTCCTCGAACTGGACACGCAACAGCCGCTTGAGGTCCGGATCCCTCTCCAACAACAAGGCCTTCTTCGGGCCTTCCGGAACACGCGGCGCCGCCTTCTCGGCTCTAGGCTCACCGTAGGCCAGCCGCAGGCGTACGAAGAACTTCGAGCCGGCGCCCTCCTCGCTCTCCGCCCACAGGTCGCCGCCAAACTGCTCGACGATCGCCCGGCAGATGGCCAGCCCGAGCCCGGCGCCGCCGTGCGAGCGCGTCGCCGATAGTTCCAGCTGGCGGAACTTCTCGAAGATCTCCTCCAGTAAATCCGCCGGTATACCCGGCCCCTCGTCGGTTATCCGCAGCACCGCCTGCTCGCTCTGCTTCCACCAACTCAGGCGCACGCGGCCGCCCTGCGGCGAAAACTTCACCGCGTTCGACAGCAGGTTGACGATCACCTGCTGCAGGCGATCGGTGTCGGCTACGACCAGCGTGTCGGGATCCGACTCTTCCAGCTCGATGCCGACGCCCTGTTCCTGAGCGAACGCCTCCACCGCATCGACCGCGCGGGCGGCCGCCTCGTCCATCGCGATCGGCTCCAGCATCGTCACGACGCGACCGCTCTCGATCCGCGAGAGATCCAAGAGATCGTCGACCAGCCGAATCAGGCGATCGAGGTTGCGCAACGCGATCTCGAGCAGGTCCAGTGTGCCCTCGGAGACTTCGCCCGCCGCTACCCGCAGCAAAAGGTTGAGCGACGTCTTCACCGAAGTCAGCGGCGTGCGCAGCTCGTGACTCACGACCGATACGAACTCGCTCTTGCTCGCCTCCGCCTCCGCCTCCGTCGTAACGTCGCGATAGACCACGATCTGCCCGAGCACCTCATCCTGGGCGCCTCGCACCGTGGCCACCGTTCGCTGGCAGACGAGCTTACGCGGGAACTCGAACTCGACCCTGTCGCGTAACGGCGTGCCTCCACTCTGCAGCGCTGCGATCTGGGCGGTCAGCGCCTCGGGGTTCGCGAACGAATTGGCCAGCACGCCGTTGACCTGTTCCAGCGAGCCACCGACGATCACTTCCTGCGGAAGGCCGAGCAGCTCGGCCATCTCCCGGTTGGCGTAGGCGACCCGATCATCGCTCACCATCAGAATCGCCGCGTCGCTCGCGTCGATCAGCGCTTCCAGCCGCGAGCGCTCCGACTGGACCCGCGCGTGCTCGCGCTCCAGCGCCTCGCGCTGTGACTGGATTGTGGCGAGCAACCGCGAGTAGTACAGCGACGTGGCGAGCTGGCGTCCCAGAAGCACGGCGAGCTCCAGGTCCTCGTTGCTGTAGATCGCCGACTCCTCCGCACCGAAATTGAGCGTCCCGATGACCTCGTCGCCGACCTTGAGCGGCACGATCAGCGCCGAGACGTTTCGCTCGCTACCTGCCCGAATCCCCTCGGTCCCTTTGAACGCGTCGACGCGGATCGCCTCGCCCGTCTGGATCGCCTGACCGGTGAGCCCCCGACCGATGGGAAACGTGCCTTCTTCCTTGACGAATCCACCCATCGCCACGTCGTACAGCGTGTGCAGATGGTAGGTCTCGAAATCGTAGGAGACGAGGACGACGCTGGCGGACCTGCCGGATCTTGAGGATCGCCGTCCGAAAGATCTCGCCGAGATCGAAGGTGGTGTTGATTAAGGAGGCCAGCTCGGCCACGACCTCGAGCCGATCGGCCCAGAGGCTGTGGGTTTCCTTCTCAGGGCTCATCCGACCGCGTCACCTTCCGCCCGTTCCGTGTAACGCCGCACGGCTGCTACCAGCCGCTCCAGGTGCCCAAACGCTGCATCGACCTCCAGCCGATCGAGCTCGCCGCCGTCGAACCAGCGCAGCCCGACGTCGGCCAGAGCCGTTGCCGGCTCGACCAGCTCGTCCGCCTCGAACGATGCCGCCGTCCCCTTGAGAGTGTGGGCGGTCCGGTAGAAGGTGTCCGCCGCACCGGCATCGTAGCCGCGGGCCAGCCGCTCCAGCGCCGACCGCATCGTCTCGACGCGGCCCGCCAACCCCTCACGGAACTCGCGGTACACTTCCGCCAGTAGCTCGTCGGGACTCTTACTCTCGTCCGCCGTCGGGCACATCGTCACTTCCCTCCGCCACAGCTAAGCCTGAGCAGCTCTTCCGCCAGCTCGTCGGGCTCGAACGGCTTGATCACAACGCCGGCAACGCCCAGCTCCTTCACCCGCGCCTCATCCAGCTCCTTGCGGGCAGTCAAGAACACCACCGGGACCGCCGCGGTCTCCGGATCGCCCTTCAGCCGCTCGCACACCTCATAGCCATCCATCCCGGGCATCATCAGATCGACCACCGCCACGTCCGGCTTGTGCGCTCGGACCGCCTCGATCCCCTCGGCGCCGTCGGCCGCCACCTCCACTTCCCAGCCCGCCGTGAATTCCAGCGTCAGCTTGACTAGCTTACGGAGGTCGGGATCATCGTCGACCAGGACGACCCGAATGGATTTTTCCATGGGCACCCAGCGGTTTGCGGCGGGGAGGAGAGGAGAGCTAAACTTGTAACTTCAGCAACGATTGGTAAATATTGCACTGATGATACCGAAAGTCTACATCCTCGACGACGATCTCACCTACGCCAAGCTGCTGGCGGCCAACCTCGGCAAGGCCGGCACTTTCCGTAACGAGGTCTTCGACAACCACCAGGCTATGTTCGCCCGGCGAGCCGAGGAGCCGCCCGACGTAGTCATAACCGACCTCGTCATGCCGGGGCTCAGCGGTATCGATGTCACGCGCCGGCTTCGGCAGTCGGACCCTCACCTGCCGATCTTCGTGCTCACCGCACACGCCGACCTCGAGACGGCCATCGAGGCTTTGAAGGCCGGGGCCAACGAGTACCTCACCAAGCCCGTTAACATGGGGGAGTTGACCACCGTCCTGAATCGGGCGCTCGAGGAACGGCCGCTCCGCGAAGAAGCGGCCTCCATCCAAAAAGTGCGCCAGGAGGAGTTCTCGCTGCGGGCCATCCTGGGCGAGCACCAGCTGATCGACGAGGTCCGCGCCTTCGTGGGACGGGTCGCCGAGATCCCGCGACCCACCGTCCTGCTGCTCGGCGAAAGCGGGACGGGCAAGAACCTCGTAGCACGCACCATACACTACTCGAGCCCGCATTCCGCCGGCCGCTTCGTCGAGATCAACTGCTCGGCGCTGCCCTCGCAGCTTCTCGAGGCCGAGCTGTTCGGATATCAGAAGGGGGCGTTCACCGACGCCCGTGAGTCGAAGCGCGGCCTGATCGAGGTAGCAGATACCGGGACCCTATTCCTCGACGAGATCGGCGACCTGTCGAAAGAGCTTCAGGCCAAGCTCCTCAACTTCCTCGAGTCGCGACGCTTCCGTCGCCTCGGCGGCACCGACGAGATCGAGGTCAGCCAGCGCATCATCACCGCCACCAATAGCGACCTGGAAGAACTGGTCAGAAAGGGTGAGTTCCGTACCGACCTCTACTATCGCATCAGCGTCGCCACCCACGCGTTGCCGCCGCTCCGCGACGTCAGGAGCGACCTGCCGCTCCTCGCCGACCACTTCCGCGAAATGTTCAACCGCGAGTTCCGCAAGCAGGTGGAACGCATCAGCCCCAGCGCCCTCATGATCCTCGAGGGCTGGGACTGGCCCGGCAACGTGAGAGAGCTGAGGAACGTCATCGAGCGCGCTATGATCTTCGCCGATGGCCCCGAGCTCACACCCGACGACCTCCCCGAGCTCGGCTCGCTCGAGGTCGCCGAGCCGGCTGAAATCGACGGCGATGCCTTCCGGGTACCCAAAGGACTCACGCTCGCCGGAGCCGAGAAAGAGTACATCCAGCGTACCCTCGATGCCTGTGAAGGCAGCGTGCAGCGCGCCGCCGAAACCCTCGGCATCTCTCGCAAGAATCTCTGGGAGAAACGCAAGAAATACGGGCTGCTCGAGGGCCAGTAAGGCCCTCGGAACAAGGGAACTTTTCCCCCCTAAGCGCAGCCTCAGGCGCTCCCTCGGCACCCCCCCCGCCGTCACAAGCTTCGTTACCGTTCGGTAACAACAGGCGGCTTCCAGGCCTGCGGCTTGGATCGTAACCCGTTGTTATCAAACGTGTTAGTGAGGGCGTGCACTCGGCACGGCTCATGCTGCCATGGGCCGCGGTGAAGTGCGCGCCCGAGTGGCGCATCGGCTGGATCAATCGCTGTTAGGGCCCCACAGGCCATGGGGCCAGAGGCGTCGGAATGGAAAAACGACCAGGATCATACGGCGGCGGCGCCGCCGGCAGGGGTGCAGGCGAAGCCCGAAGCCGGCGGGCGGCGCCCCGATCCGGCTCACCCCCGCACATTCTGAAGAGGCTGGCCCTGAGCCTCGCCGTGGGCATTTCGCTCATTGCGATGCCGGCGGCGGCGTCAGCCCAGGGCTGGTACCCCGGCAACTGGGGTTACCGGAAGAGGATCACCATCGACGCTACGATGGTGGCCGGCAACCTCACCGATTTTCCAATACTCCTCGACTTCACCGACACCGATCTGCGCGACAAAGCGCGCAGTGATTTCTTCGACGTTCTATTCACCGACTCCACCGGCACGGCGAAGCTGTCTCACGACATCGAGGACTACGACAGCGGAACCGGCCTGCTGACCGTGTGGGTCGAGGTGACGAGCCTCTCCGGGAGCGCCGACACCGACATCTACATGTACTACGGCAACCCGGGCGCTTCGGATCAGGAGGACGAACCAGGCACCTGGAGCGACAACTACGAAGCCGTCTACCATCTGCACAACAACAGCTTCGCCGACGCCGCCGGCAACCACGACGGCTCAAACGGTGGCTCGAATAACGCCACCGGCATCGCCGGCGACGGGCGTAACTTCGTCCGCCCGAACGACTACGTGGACACCGACTGGGCCCCATCCTCGTTCACCGGAGCGTACACATTCGAGGGTTGGTTCCGGGCGCTGGGCCAGAGTAGCAGCGGCGACATCTGGGGCGTGGAAGACCGACTCCTGGGTGACTCGTCGGAAATTCGTCTTGCCATCCGCGACACCGACGCGAACAACGAAGCCGACAGCTACAATATCGAGATTAGAGCAGATGCCGGCGTCGGCCTCTCCGCGGCAGGTCTGCTGCCGGGTAATCCGGACGACGGCTTATGGCATCACATCGCCCTCATCCGTACGGGCTCTGTGGGACGCCTGTTCTACGACGGGGTCTACATCACACTGACCGACAGCGCTACGAGTTCGAGCACCTCCAGCTACCCTTCGCCCCGGACCATTCTCATAGGTGCCCAGTGGGAGACCGACGCCGGCGCTCCCCCGGGAACCCGCAACGAGTTCGACGGCGACCTGGACGAGACCCGCATCTCGCTAACGGCGCGGCCACAAGAGTACTTCCAGACCCAGGTCGCCAACGTCAACAACAGCGCGCCGGGCGGCTTCTACGATTTCCTCACCGGTGAAGAAACCGGCTTGATCGGGCACTGGAATTTCAATGAGGGCAGCGGCCAGGTGGCAGCCGACGCCTCGCCCAGTAATAACGACGGTACCCTCGGACCGACTGCAAGCGTGGAAAGTGGTGACCCGACCTGGGCCTGCAGCGGCACCGCCCTGGACTTCGACGGCTCCGATGATGAGGTCAAGCTCTCCAGCGTAGCCATTGGCGACAGGGCCGCCTGGTCGATTAGTGCCTGGATCAAGATGGGTCCCGATGCGGCGGACAAACGAACCATTTACGGAGAGGGCGATACCACGCAAAGAGAGTTTCTCTACCTGGACGTAGCTGAGTCCGGCTCTTACGTCACATTTTATTCTGAGGATTTCCCCGGAAGCGTAAATACGGAGCTCAATGGCACAACGAACGTAGAAGACGATGCGTGGCACCTGGTCACCGTGGTGCAGCGCTCGAAGACCGACCGGGAGCTATATGTCGATACTAATTCTGAAGACACCAATTCCCAAAACGCCGGAACTCTCTCCTTCAATACAGCCTCCATCGGCTACCTGAGATCCGACGGCTGGGTTGCGGATCCGTTCAAGGGAACGATCGATGACGTCCGAATCTTTGATTACGCCCTGAGCCCGGCCGAGATAGACACTCTTTACGCCTACCCTCCCGGCGCTTGCGCAGCTGCTGGCGGCGGCGACGTGCTGCTGCTCGTCTCCGATGACGTCTCGCCCGAACCGGTGGACGACAGCCTCAAGGCGTACCTGGAAGGCCAGGGTCTGACCGTCCGCTTCGCCAACGACGACCTGACCGCGGCACAGATCCAGGACACCATCACCAC
>JBDHKT010000164.1:0-5132 GCA_039586255.1 Gemmatimonadota bacterium
GCCGTGGGTGGTCGCGTCGGACGACGAGTGGGCTCCCTCGACCAGGCGGGCGACGAGACCCTGTCGGGCGAACGATCCGGCCAGGCGCCCGGTGTAGTACGAGCGCTGGTACAGAGCGACGAACGAGTCCGCCGGCTCGCCCCGCGCCAGCTCGTCGAGGGTCATCACGTCGGCTATGAAGTCGATGCCCTCGAGCGCTTCGACCATCGCGGCCTCAGTCTGCGCCGGAGTGCTGCTCGAGGCTGTGGCGTTCTCGGCTGCAGCACGCGCGGTCCGCCACTCGTCGCGGGTGATCCGTCGCATCGACAACCCCAACTCGTCCGGGTACTCGGGTATCGGTAGCACGCCGTGGTCCGAGGAGAGGCCGACGACGTAGCGACCTTCGCCCACCGTACTGTCGAGAAACTCGAAGAACTCGCCCAGCGCCCGGTCCAATCGCAGGATCGCGTCGAGCTGTTCCAGGCTGAAGGGTCCGAAGCGATGCCCGACCCGATCCAGCTGCGAGAGGCCCAGAGCGAGGTAGTCGACCGAGCCGCGCCGGCCAAGCGCGAGCTCGTTCACCGCAACCTCGGCGAAGGTGAGAATAGCACGATCAAGTTCGGGTGTGTGGTCCCACCAGTTGTAGAACTCCTGAGGGTCGTCGGCCTCCTCCTCGTCCACTTCACGCCGAAAACTATGAGGGAAGGCTGTGTGTGTGCCGCGGTACTCGAATTCGGCCGTATCGGCCCGGGCCAGTCGGCGAGCTGCCTCCGGCACGGTCAGTTCCCAGGTCGAGTCGCCGAAGAACTGTGAGAGGGCATCCTCGTGGAACCGGTCCACCCACTCCGGATCCGCGTCGCGGTAGTAGGTGGAGGTCACGAAGCGGCCAACGTCATCCTCGAAATAGTAGACATGTCCTTGGGTCCGCCCGGCCGTTAGAACCGCCGCCCGTGCCTTACCCGAGGCCGTGAAGACTCTGGAGTCGGCATCGGCCGCTGCCAGCCAATCCGGAAGAGCCGGCACCTCCAACTTCCTGGGCGACCTCCCCCCGAGGTGCGGAAAGCCAACGATCTGCTCATTGCCATCGTTGACGCTGTGCGTGTACTGCCACTCCTCGCCCGCGCGCTCGTACCACTCGTTGTATACGATGCCGTGCCGTGCCGGCACCATTCCGGTGACCAGCGTCGCATGGCCCGGTGCGGTCACGGTGAAGCCGTGGTCGTGGACAGCCCGCGTATAGCTGTGGCCCCGATCGAGCAGGCGACGCAGGCCACCGCTGTATAGCGTCTCGTAGCGCTCCAGAAGGTACTGCGGCATCTGGTCCACCGAGATCAGGACGATGAGCCCGACCGGTGATTCGCCCCGCTGCCGCTGTGCCAGGCCGCTGCAGGAGGCGAGTAGGAGCCCGCCGAGGACGATGCTGAGACAGCGCTGTGTAGTCATGAGCATGGAGATCGGTGGTCGGTTGTCGGTAGTCGGTAGTCGGTTATCAGTGATCAGTAATCAGTTAGCCAGTACTCTGGGATCAGACCACCGGCATACCGGTCACTGATCACTACTCCGGGTCAAGCTGCCCGAATCTGGCACCCGGCGAGGGGTTGTGCCAGGGCGCCTGCTGTCTACCCCCTCGCATTTTCTCCGGCGCCTAGTAGATTCGGCGCGTGCGTGCCACCCGGCGGCCCGTTTTCCTGCAATGAATTGGTGGTCCCCCAACCATACGGAGGCGCAAGTCCATGCAAATGAACGAGTTCCTGGCTCAAGTCGAGCGATTCCGCGAGGGTATGGGCAAGTACGTCCACGAGATGGAGTGCTACGGCGGTCTCGATCTCTCGACCCCCGCGGACGTCATCAAGTACTGCTCGGACCACGGCGTCACCTCGATCCGGCTCTGGTTCACCGACCTGCTCGGCTTCTTGAAGTCTTTCGCCGTGACGCTGCCGGAGATCGAGGGGGCCTTCGAGGAGGGAATGGGCTTCGACGGGTCGTCGATCGAGGGCTACCAGCGGATCCAGGAGAGCGACATGGTGGCGTTCCCCATCGCCTCCACCGCTCAGGTCGTCCCGTTCAAGGTCGGCGGTTCGCGGTCGCTTCGCATGTTCGCCGAGATCCGCAACCCGGACGGCAGCTCGTATACCAGCGACCCCCGCGAGATCCTCAAGCGTAATCTGGCGCGACTGAAGGATTTCGGCTTCGCGCACATGAACATCGGGCCCGAGGCCGAATACTACTACTTCGCCGATGAGGATCGCCCCTCGACCATCGACCGGGCCGGCTACTTCGACATCAACCCGGTCGACTTGGGTGACGACCTGCGTGAGGTCACCGTCTTCGCGCTGGAGTCGATGGGGATTCCGGTGGAGTACATGCACCACGAGGTCGCGCCCAGCCCGCATGAGATCGACCTGAAGTATCAGGAAGCGCGGTGCATGGCCGACGGCCTCCAGACTTACAAGTACTGGGTGAAGGACATCGCTCGACGCGACGTCGTCTATGTGGCCTACATGCCGAGGCCCCTGTACGGCGAGAACGGCAGCGGCATGCATACCCACGTGTCGATCTTCGAGGACGAGAGGACCAACGCATTCTACTCCAAAGAAGAGAGTTACCACCTGTCGACCACCGCCAAGCAATTTCTGGCCGGCGTGCTCGACCACGCGCGTGAGATGGCGCTCATCACCAACCAGTGGTACAACTCCTACAAGCGCCTGGTCGTAGGCTTCGAGGCCCCGGTCTACATCGCTTGGGCGGAGGCCAATCGGTCGGCGCTCGTCCGTGTGCCGATGTACAAGCCGGGTAAGGAAGTGGCTACGCGCATCGAGCTCCGGTTCCCCGACGCCGCCTGCAATTCTTACCTGGCCTTCGCCATCACGCTGGCCGCCGGACTCGACGGGCTCGAGCGCAAGCTACAGCTGCCCGAGCCGATGACTCAGGACCTCTACGAGCTCACGCCCGTCGAGCGGGAGAGGCTCGGCGTGCAGTCGCTGCCCCACGACCTTTACGAGGCGGTCCAGGTGGCGGAAGAAAGTGATCTGGTGATGAAGACGCTCGGCGAAGACGTGCTCAACAAGATCCTCGAGACGAAGCTCGCTGATGACCAGAAGTTCAGGCTTTACATTTCGCCGCTCGATCTAGAGCATCATTTGGAACTGTAGTTCGGTGGCCGGTGGCCGGTAGCCGGTAGCCGGTAAGTTGGAAAGCTCGACGTTTCAACTTCGAAATTACCGGCCACCGACCACCGGCCACCGGCTACCGCACCTGGGTGCCTGCAAAGTGAACCGACGGTGACCCTTCCGGCCCGCTTCCTCGATGCCGCCCAAAGGTGGGCCAGCGGCCGCTCGTGGCACTGGTGCGCCCTCATCCTGGCCTACCTGGTCTACGCCGCCTTCCGATCGCTGAAGGACCCCGACTACGGCAGCATCTTCTCAGGCATCACCCTCGCCTTCCACGAGATGGGACACGTCCTCTTCGCGCCGTTCGGCGAGCTGCTGATGATCGCCGGCGGAAGCATCACCCAGCTTGCCATCCCCATCATCGCCGCCCTCCTCCTGGTGTGGCGGCAGGGAGACTTCTTCGGGTTCGCTGTGGGCGGGGCCTGGCTCGGGTTCAGCGCTATGGACCTCGCGCGCTACATAGGCGACGCACGCGCCCTGCAGCTCCCTCTCGTCAGCCTGGGCCCCGAAGCCGAGCACGACTGGTGGTACCTGCTGAGTCGCATGGGCTGGTTGCGGTACGACACGCGCATCGCCGGCCTCGTGCATGGGCTCGGAATAGTAATCATGGTCGTCTCGATCGCCTTCGCGATCTGGCTTTGCTGGGTCATGGCGCGTAGCTCACCCCCGGATGACAGCGATGCCCCGGAGTCGCACCGCTTCCAGGAGTGGCTGGGAGAGCAGCGCTAAAGGCGCTTCGCTTGCGTCTCCGCCGGTGCTGCAACATAGTGGTGAGGGGATGCGGGTTCGCGGGTCGTTATGAGCTCCGTCCGGCCGTAGGGGTGCCGTTAGCATGACTGCAGGGCCGTTAGCCGAGGGGCCCGTCAGCTTCTCCTCGGGGATGACCCCGTCGTTCGAGGAGGCGCTGCACCGACTATTGCAGTCTCGGCTGAAGCTCGTACTGGTCCTCGGCTTCATCGTCGCTCTCGCCGTCCACTTCTTCTACATCGACTTAACGGGACTCGACCCCGAGATCGACACCGCCTTCGCGCCGTGGATCGACCTGGTCTATGACCTGTACGTGGTTGCCATGGGCGTAGCCGTGCTGCTGCTCTTGATTCGCAGTTGGAGCTTGCGCGCCCTCCAGATCATCGACTACTCGATCGTCACCTTCTGCATTCTGCTGTCCCATTTCATCGCGGTCGTATTCGACCTCAACGAGATCCCCACGTTCGCGATCTCGATCCTCCTCTTCGTCCATGCCGCCTTTATCCCCGTCCCCGTCGGCTACCAGGTCGGCCTCGCCGTCACGGCGGCACTGGGCTTCCCGCTGATCGGCTGGCTCGGTTATGCCTCGATACCGGAACTGCAGGCCTACTGGTCGGCGAACGGAGGGGTCGCGGCGTTTCGCGCGCCGCTGCTCGAAGGAACGTTCCAACTCGGCATTCTGGCGGCCATCTCGGTCGTCTTCACTAAGGGTCTGTACCACATGCGACTGTCCCTACACAAAGCGCGGCGGTACGGCAACTACGTCATCGAGAGCGAGATCGGTCGCGGCGGCATGGGGCGGGTGTTCGTCGCGCAGCACGCGCTGATGTGCCGTGCCTCGGCGGTCAAGGTGATGGAGGCTGGGCCTGACGAAGGCGAAAAGGCTGTCGCACGCTTCGAGCGCGAGGTTCGCCTCTCGGCTACACTCACACATCCCAACACTATCACGATCTACGACTTCGGACGTACCGGCCAAGACACATTCTACTACGCCATGGAGTATCTGGATGGGCTCAGCCTCGAGGAGCTGGTGACTCGCTTCGGGCCGGTCCCACCGGAACGTTCCGCCTTCATCCTGAGTCAGGTATGCGGATCTTTGGCCGAAGCTCACGCCAAGGATATCATCCACCGCGATATAAAGCCGTCGAACATCTTCCTCACACAGCGCGGCGATCTCTACGACTTCGTCAAGGTCCTCGATTTCGGCCTCGCTAAACGGATCCGCGCCGACGAGAC
>JBDHKT010000165.1:0-8392 GCA_039586255.1 Gemmatimonadota bacterium
TTGGAAGCGGGCGATCTCCGCCTCTATCTCATCCGGAGCCACAGTTGCGTGCGGGACTTCGAGGCGCGGCCAGCGAGCCACGAAGGCGGGCCCGATAACGATTCCCGGGGCAGCCGGGATCCCCTGCACCGACACGCCCACGGGACTCACTCCTCCCCGAAGCCGTCGGCGACCAAGCGGACGAGGGCCTCGACCGCCTCGCGGGCATCGGCACCGCGGGCGCGGATCTGGATCATGGATCCCTTCTCGGCAGCCAGCATCATGACGCCCATTATGCTCTTGCCGTTAACCTCGAGGCCGTCTTTGCTCACCAGAATCTCCGACTCGAACTTGCCCGCCAATTTTACAAACTCGGCCGCCGGCCTGGCGTGCAGGCCGTACACGTTCGCCACCGTGACGTCTTTTACGTGCTCCTGTTCGTCCACGCTTACCATACAGAGCTACCGAGAATGACGAACGCCAGCGACCCAACGAGGAGGCCGAGGACAGCCAAACGACCAGCGAGCCCGGGGCGCCCGTAGCCCGCGATCGCAAGGGCGAGAGCGATGCCAATTGTGGAGAGCGGGCCTACACCTGCGGCACCGCCGAGGGCCAGGGCCATCAGCGGCACTACAGCTCCACTGACAACAGCCAGAGGTATCGTAAGGCGGTCGGGCAGGCGCCGCAAAGGCGAACCCATCAGAGCGCGACCCACCTCACGCCCCTCCCGCCACCCCAGCCGCAGACCCCAGATCCGCAGCCAGAGATGGACGGCATTGTAACTGGCCAGGAATACTCCAACAGCGACCCACCAGGGAGCGCCTAAAAGAAAGATAAGAAACGCGAACAGCGAGCATAGGGGTCGCCAGCGCGCCCAAACCAGCCGGTCACCCAGGCTACCCAACGGGCTCACGATCGCTCTCTTGAATCGTTCGAGCTGTTCCGAGTCCGCCCTCTCCGACTCCATGCGGGCCAGTGCCGCAATGGCCACGGTGGAGAGGTAGGGGTGGGCGTTGAAGAAGCCGCAATGCCTGCGGAGCGCCTTCGCCAGTGCCGTTCGATCGCCGCGGTACAGCCTGGCGAGTGCGGGGATCAGGGCGAATCCGAGACCGGCGCCCTGCATGGTCCGGTAGTTCCACGACGCCTGCACCAACAGGCTTCGCAGGAGAAGCCTGAGCCCGACCAAGCGGCCTAGCGCAGCCATAGCCCCAGTATCAGCCCGAGAACCGCGCCCACCCCCGCCGCCGCCCACAGCCGGCGTCCCCGGGCCATCATTCGAAGGTCGACGCCAATCCCCAGACTCGCGACGATCAGAACCACCAGCGCCGCCGCGGTTCCGGCCGGCCCGGGCGGGACCTCACCTAGCACGCCCGCAAGGAGAACGAAACAGAGAACGGCGCCTGCTGTGAGAGCAGCCGCACGCAGCAGATCGAGGACCATCGCCGACAGGTGCCGGGCCGTTAGCCGCGTCGGAGACTCCAAGCTCTGCCCTTCACCCGCCACCAACCGCGCATTCAGGTGGCGCAACCCGTGCACGCTCCAGCTTCCGACCCAGCCGACGACCACGCCGAAAGCCACCGCGACTAGCAGCGCTGCAGGTCCCACGGGCCACAGCACCGCGGCCGCCGTGGCAGCGACGGCAGCCGGTCCCGTGTCCCAGCCACGGCTGGCGCCGATGGGGAGCTGGCGGAGGCTGAGGATTTCCAGGACGCCGCCCACCCACATGCCGGAGATCGGGTCGCCGAGAAGCAGGCCGGCCAGCGGCCCGGCGACAATCGGGCGTGAGATCATCGCCTGGGCGAAGGATACCGAATCGAGGCCCGCCAACCCGCCGAGAAGTGCCAGGGCAACAAAGGTTGAGGCTTCCAGCGCTAGCCCGCCTTCATCTCGAGAAGCTCATCGAGCTCGATTCTACGAGCGGTCGGCACGTCCTGCGCACTGACATTCACGGCCGCGCGCTGCAGCCGGCGCAGTTCCGCCCGGTCCTGGTCGCTAAAGAACAGATAGGGCAGCACACGTTGCCGGCCCGGCGCGCTGTGGAGACCACCGAGGTTTACCTCGATGTCTGCTAGGGCACCGTGCTCTGCCAGTCGCCGCATCGTAGCGATGTCGCGGGTCAGGATGAAACCGCCTGCGGCGTTGGACGCCCAACCCGGGATCAGTTCCAGCGCTTTCTCGACGCTCGGAAACATTGCCTCAACCTCGTCGGGTAGTCCCGCCCGGTAGAGGTCCTGCTCCCACTCGCTCAGAGAGAGCTCGTCATCGATGACGGCTATGAGGTCGAGGCCGAGTTGAGCCCCCCAACCTACGACGACCTGGCCGTGGATCAGCCGGTCATCGACCCGGCACAGAAGAATCGGCATCAGTCGTGTATTCGATCGAAACGCCTACGTGCGAGCGCAATCGCTCGACGATTTCTTCCAGCGGGAGCGTGCGGTGAAAGACGAAATCAAGTAGCAGCGGCAAGTTGACACCGCAGACGACAGCCATCCGGGGGTGACGGCACTTGAGGCGTCTGGCCGCGAAGGCGCAACTACCGCTCGGCAGGTCCACGAAGACCACACTCGGGCCGTCCCCGGCCAACGACTCCACGTGCTCTTCCAGCGCCTCCGGTGTCATGCTCGCGTTATCGACCGGGGTCAGGCCCTCCCGCGAGCCGGTGATCCCGGCCACGGCGTCGAGCATGCCGTCCGCAAGCTTGCCGTGGCCTACGAGGATCCCGCGGATCTCTTCATTCATAGTCTTCCTCGAGGTACTCCCGCACAGGTGCCATGACGTCCTTCAATCTAGCGTTGAACGCCGCGGCCGTATCCACCCCCGAGTAGCGGAGCAAGTGGTCCATGGCGACCACTTCTGAAATGACCGTGATGTTCTTACCCGGATTCAGTGGAATGGTGACCTTACGAATGGGCACAGCGAGAATATCGGCGTGATCGGTCTCCAGCCCGGTACGATCGTACGCATCGTGCTGTCTCCATTGGACCAACTGCACGACGACCTCGATGCGCTTCTGCAGCCGGGTGGCGCGGATTCCAAACAGCGCCCGCACATCTACGATTCCGACCCCGCGGATCTCCATGTGATGGCGGGACAGCTCGTGACCGCTACCGATGAGCACATCGTGACCCTGGCGCGAGATCTGCACGACGTCATCGGCGACCAGACGATGTCCACGCTCGACCAGATCGAGCACACATTCGCTCTTCCCGATTCCGCTGCGTCCGACGAACAGGAGCCCGACGCCATAGACGTCGGCGAGCGATCCGTGCACGTATGTACGTGGCGCGAAGCGATCGTTCATGAACGGGATCATGCGGCGATAGAACTCGGCCGTCTTCAGCTCGCTCACCACGACCGGCGTCCCTTGCCGCTCGGCGATCTCGACAAGGATACCCGGAAGTTCCTGTCCTTTCGTAGCTATGATACAGGCGATGTCGAACGATAACAGCGTCTCGACAGCCTCGCGGCACCGACTCTCGTCGAGAGACCTCAGGTAGGAGACATCGGTCTCGCCCAGCACCTGAATCCTGCCGCCCACGAAACGCTCGGTGTACCCGGCGAGCGCCAGGCCGGGACTGGATATCTCCGCCCGCTTGACCACCCGACCGAGGGCTCGTTCCCCACCCGTGACCAGGCGAAGGCGAAGGCTTTCGCCGCGGAGCTCCAGGAGCTCCTGAACCTTAAAGCTCACGATTCGCTTCCCTCAATTGCCTCCTCAGCAGGTATCTCCTCGTTGAGTCGCGGGGCCTTGTGGTCTACTCGCCGGTCGCGGAGTCGCTTCAGCTGGCGAGCCAGCTTCTCCGCCAACCGATTCACAGCCGTGCGGAAATCGCCGGCGACGGCCTCCGCGTGGATGTCATAGTCTCCGTCTACAAAGGCACGGGCCTCCACCCGTTTCTCTCGTTTCTCTTCTGTTAAGGTGACCTCGACCCGCGACGTGCGTTGGTGGTAGCGATCCAGACGCGACAGCTGGTCTTCGACGTGCCGCCTCAGCGCATCGCTGAGCTCGAAACGACGAGCGGTCAGGTTGATCTTCATTTCGCCTCCGAAGCAGACTTGTTGAAGTGAGCTCGACCCTGGAGGGGGCCGTCGGCGAGAAAGTCGAGGAGGAGGGCTTCGGTCTCATCGGCTGTGCGGTCCCAGCTGAATCCGTCGGCGAAGCGGCTCGCACCGGCTCGCAGCCGCGCACGCAACTCGCCGTCCTCCGCAATCCTGTGGAGCGCCAGCGCCCAAGCTTCCACGTCATCATGGGGCACCAGGAGCCCGCTCTTCTCATGCGCGACCGATTCCCGCAACCCGGGCGAATCTGAAGCCAGGGCCGGGGTGCCACAGGCTGCGGCCTCTACGTTGGTAATGCCCCAGCCTTCCTTAGGGGATGGGTACACCGTCGCCCAGGCCTTGCGCAATAGGTTCACCTTCTCGTCCTCAGGGATGAACCCGAGGAACTCTACACAACCGGGGGCCCGCAGTGTCGCATGCTCGCGCAGCGCCGACTCGTGGTCACCTTTGCCGGCCATGAGTAGGCGCGCATCGATGCCGGCTGCCGCGAGCCGGGCCGTCGCGTCAATCACCGCCTCTAGCCCTTTGTAACGCTTCAATCGTCCCACGTAGACGAAAGTCGGGTTCTCGAATGGGGAGATCGTCCGATCCGGCCTGAAACGTGAGTGGTCGATACCGGGGCGTATCACCCTCACGCTCGAGCGCGGCAGCCCACGGGCCACGAGATCGTCGCCCGTGGACTCCGAGATGGCCACGAACGGCGTGTTCTCGTAGAAATGCGGTAGCGGACGCTCGGCCAGCCAGACCGCCGCGGCTAGAGGTAGAGAGGCTTCCTGAAACGCGGTGCCCCCGAACAGATGCGGTATCAGCGCCACGACGGGCGGCCGAACCCAGAGCGGACTGTAAAGCGGGATCTTGTTGATGTCTTCGACTACTAGATCGAAGGCGCCGTCCACTAGGTGTCGGCGGTAGTAGGGGGCAGCCCGCAGGGTGAAGGTGTGGCGACCACCGACGCGGTGGACTTTCATGCCGTCGACTTCGTCGCGAGCCGACGCGCCCGGCCAACCAGAGCAGAGCACTGACACCTCGTGTCCGCGCTGGGTCAGCCTGCCGAAGCTCTCGTGCAGGTGTACCTCGGCGCCGCCAACCTCCTGCCAGTTGATCACCAGCAACCTGAAGCGGCCGGCGCTCATCGGGCATCGCCGAGTTGCTCGGGTTCCAGTTCGCGAAGCAAGGCGTCCAGCACGCCGTTCACAAAGCGCCTGCTCTCTTCGGTGCCGAACCACTCGGCCAGACGGATGGCTTCGTGGAGAGAGACCCGGAGCGGGATGTCATCGAGGTAGAGCATCTCGGCCGCAGCGATGCGGAGGATGTTGCGATCGACCGTGGCCATCCTGGAGAGCCGCCAGTGCTCGGCCAAAGCCTCGAGGCGGGCATCGATCTCGGGGAGCGCATCCTTGATCGTCGCCAGAATCCTGTCGGTGTACTCCCGGACCTCGGGCTCACCTGCTCGTTGACCGGGCGCAGAGAGCTCTTGATCCACTTGCGCGAACGGTTCCGCACCGCCACGCAGCTCCCAAGCGTAGAGGACCTGCAGTGCTCGAGCTCTGGCTTTGGTCCTACTCGCCATCCAGTTGGTCGATGAGGTCGGCCGTCTCTATAGCCGCCAGCACTGCCTTCCAGCCGTGGTTGCCCGCCTTGCTGCCGGCGCGCTCGAGGGCCTGCTCCATTGTGTCCGCCGTGAGCAGACCGAAGGACACATAGGTGTCCGAGTGAGTGGCGACGTTGGCCAGCCTCGAGCTGGCCGCCCCCGAGAGGTAGTCGAAGTGAGGGGTCGCTCCTCGAATCAGGGCGCCCAGCGCTACGATGGCAGCGTAACGCCCGCCCGGGGCCAGCCGGGCAACGAGCGGCGCTAATTCCCATGCCCCTGGTACCCAGAAGACATCAACTTGTTCGTCGCTCGCGCCATGCTGACGGAGGCAATCGATGGCGCCCGCCAACAGCTGTCGCGTGATCAGCTCGTTGGTCCTGCTCACGACGAGCGCGAAGCGACGACCCTCAGTCCGAAATCGTCCGTATCTTTCTTGCATACGCCAAAATCTCAGCCGGCCAACGGGCCTTCCGCCGGTATCATGTGACCCATCTTCTCTCGCTTGGCCCGCAGATAGCTCTCGTTGTGGCGGTTGGGCGTGACCGTGATCGGCACCTGCTCGGTAACCGACAGGCCGTATCCCTGGAGCCCGATGATCTTCTTCGGGTTGTTGGTCATCAACCGCATGGACTTGATACCGAGGTCGAGCAAGACCTGGACGCCTATACCGTAATCGCGGAGATCTGCCGGGAACCCGAGAAGCTCGTTGGCTTCAACGGTGTCCATGCCGTTCTCCTGGAGTTGGTAGGCGCGAATCTTGTTCAGCAGTCCGATCCCGCGCCCCTCCTGCTTCATATACACCAAGACGCCCTGCCCCTCCTCCTCTATGCGGCGGAGGCTGGCGTGGAGTTGTTGGCCACAATCGCAGCGCTGCGAGTGGAACACATCGCCGGTAAGGCACTCGGAGTGCATGCGTACCAGCACATCCTCTTTCTCGTCCACCTCGCCCTTAATCAAGGCGACGTGCTCGCGACCGTCTACGTCGTTCGTGTAGGCAGTGACCCGGAATTCACCGAACTCGGTGGGCAACTTCGCCTCGGCAACGCGGTGAACGAGCCGCTCGGTCTTGAGGCGGTGAGAGATGATCTGCGCGACGGTAACGAACTTCAGGCCGTGTTGCTTGGCGAAGGCGTCCAGCTGTGGCCGCCGTGCCATCGTCCCGTCGGAGTTCAAGATCTCGCAGATCACACCCGCCGGTATCAGCCCGGCCATGCGCGCCAGGTCGACCGACGCCTCCGTCTGCCCCACACGCTGCAAGACGCCACCCGGCCGCGCCCGCAGCGGGAAGACGTGCCCGGGCCGGCGCAAGTCTTCGGGCCGCGACTCCGGGTCGATGGCCACCTGGATCGTCTTGGCCCGGTCCCAGGCGCTGATCCCAGTGGTCACCCCGTGCTTCGTGGTCGCGTCGACCGAGACCATGAACGCGGTTCCCTGCGGTTCGGTGGCCTGGTCACCCATCGACGTGAGGACCAGCTGCTCGACGCGCCCCGGAGTTAGGGTGAGGCATACGAGGCCCCGCCCATGGGTAGCCATGAAGTTGATGGTCTCTGGAGTGATCTTCTCCGCCGCACAAACCAGGTCGCCCTCGTTCTCGCGATCCTCGTCGTCGGCGACAATCACCATTTCGCCGCGACGTATCGCCCCTACCGCTTCTTCCACCAAATCGAACTCGATTTCGCTCATTTCTCGTTCACTTAATCCTTGTATCGGCAGTCCAATGACCGCAGATCGCGGGTCACTGGATCCCCCAGTCCGACAGTCGTTCCAGCACGTCTCCGGCAGCACCTCTGTTATCGCCGCTCTGGCCCAACGTCCGGGCGACGTACTTCCCGATCATGTCCGCTTCGAGGTTGACCTTGTCCCCGGGAGCCAGTCGCGAGAGGTTCGTGTGCTCATAAGTATAAGGGATCAGGGCAACCTCTGCAGTCCCGGCGGCCGGAAGGGCGTTAATTGTCAGCGATACGCCGTCCACAGCTATGGAGCCGTGCAAGATGGTGAAAGGCTCCACAGTATCCGCTAGGGTGAACCGTACGAGCCACATGTCGCCCTGCCGTTGCACCGAGCGCACAGTCCCCACGCCGTCGACGTGGCCCTGGACGAAATGACCCCCGAAGCGCTCTCCAGCCGCGATGGGTCGCTCCAGGTTCACCTTCCGCCCGCGACGGAACTCGCCAAACGTCGTTCGGGAAAGCGTCGTGGCGATCGTCTGCACTCTAAAGTTGTTCCTCCCTAGTCCTACCACCGTCTGGCAGACGCCGTCGACGTTGATGCTGTCGCTGGCCTTGAGGTCCGCCAGCACCGTTTCGGCCGCGATGACCAGCTCGCGCCCTCCGCCCCTATCGGTCGCCGACTCTACGGTGCCAAGCTCTTCGACGATTCCGCTGAACATTGATTCGCGCTCGTTCCTCAGGCCGCCGGCGCTTCGGGGGCCAGTACCAGCAGTGTTACCGGGCCCAGCTCGCTGCGCCTCACCGTTCGCCACTCCCGGGCCGCCTGCCCTGCGCGCAGCTGAAAGGCGGGCACACCCGGCTCACCCAACAGCATCGGCGCCACGAAGGCGTACATTCGGTCCACGTGACCCGCCGCGAGCAAGGCCGACCCCAGCTTGCCCCCACCCTCGCAAAGGACAGATCTGATGCTGCTTTCCCAAAGAGTTGCAAAAACCGCACCAAGGTCGAGGCCTCCCGCCGCGAGCCGCGGCACACGCCCGACCTCGACCCCCGCGTCCTCCAAGCGCCGCGCCCGATCGGCCGGGGCATCTTC
>JBDHKT010000166.1:0-7928 GCA_039586255.1 Gemmatimonadota bacterium
GAGCCCGCCCGAGATGTTCTGTTCGCTATGGATTCCCTCTCTGCAAATTACGACTTTCGTCCCGGCGGGATTGGAGAGCAAGTGCTGGCTCTCATCGCGCTTCAGGAGGAGCGTGCGGAAGATGCCATGGAACACCTCCGCCGCGCCCAGGCCGCCGACTTCGGGCGTCTTCGTTGGGAAGCTCGGCTGCTGCTGGCCGATGCCCACGCCGCCCTGGGGAACCTCGAGGAGGCCATCGCTCAGTACGACACGCTCACCGGCACTTACCGTCTATCCAGGTTGGATCTCCCAGTCTCCTACCCACTGCGACCGCTGGCCCACGAGCGCCTGGGCTCGCTCTACCTCGACGTCGGCGACACAACTGCTGCCGCAAGGCACCTCGCCAGCTTCATCGAGTTGTGGCGCGATGCCGACCCCGAGCTTCAGCCTCGCGTCGAGGCGGCGCGACGGCGCCTTGCACAGTTAGTGGTTGAGGGAACGCGGTAAGGATCGATACCGCTACGCGGGGCGGCGCGGGAGGAGGATCTCCAACGACTCGCCGGAACCAACGGTAGGCAATCGCACACGCAATCCGCCCGCCTCGTAATGCGACTCTAAGATGATGTCGCCCAGCTCCGGCGCCGCGAAGGTCGCGCCATCCTCCGGCAGGTAGACGTGCAGCCAGGCCGACTCGACGGCCGACGTTCCGTTGTTGCGTACTCTGAGGATCGCGCTGCGATCGTCGCGCTCGCGTAACGTTAGCTGCAGCTCGGAGCGCGCGAGCCACCACTCGGCGATCTCCGAGGTTCTGGCGAGCCAGACGTCGCCGGCGTCCTGGGCGGCACGTGCGGCCGAGGCGACCGCTTCGACGCGGCGCTTCGAGTCGATCAGCTGGGAGTGCGTCGTCACGAGGCTCAGGCCGCCCAGGGTGCGCATCTTTTCCAGGCCGGCGACGAAGGCGCCGTAGAGCGAGTCGGGCCGGGTCTGGCCACGGGTCACGATGATAGTGTAGTCGTCGTCGACTACTCGGGGGAGCACCACGACCCGACCCGATCGCACATCGAAGATCTCGGGGGCGGCGCTTCGCGCGCCGTTCGACGCGGCTAGATAGAGACCGCCGCTCCGCCGCCACGCCTCCAGGGTCAACGAATCGAACAGCTCGCGCGGCGGCCGGAAGCCGAGCGGCAGCTCGCCGGACCAGGTGGCCATGTCGGCGCGCGCCCGGCTGATACCGGCCAGCTGTGCGCCCCAGACGCGGCCGCCTATCTGGCGGTGATCGACGCTGTGGCTACCCAGCTCGCCGGCGGCTGCTAACACCTCGGCCAGCTCCGGGTGCGCGCGGGCGAGCTGAGTAACCACGAAGAAGGTCAGCGGAACGTCGAGCTCGCTCAAACCCTCCGCGAGCCGACGGCCGTTCTTGAAGCTGTGCTCCGCATCCTGGGTCACGGCCATGGCGGCCCGGTAGCCGGCAGGCCACGGGTCCACCTCGGCCAGCACGTGACCGGCCGCCCAGAGCGCGGCGTTCTGGGCGAGCCGATCGAGCAGCCGCTGGTCGCGCGGGCCGGCGGCTACGTCGAGACGGTAGCCGAACCAGGCGATACGGGTGCCGGACAGGGTGGTGCGTGCGATCGCCCCACCACCGACACCACCCTCGGGCGCTGACAAGGGATTCAGCGCCCAATCCGACCAGAAGACGTTCGATACGCCCGCACGCAACGTGATCCACGGCTCGGTCCTCAGTTCCAGGCGAGAACCGGGAGGTAGTCCAGCCGCGACCACGCTGCCGTGCGGGACGACTAAATAAGTGGGAGGCTCGCCCTCCAGGGTCCCGGCCGTTTCAGCGCCGGCCAGATCCCGCAAGTAATCGTATCCCACCCAATCGCAATTCTCGTCCCGGGCACCCAGCGCCCAGGTGACCAGCAGATGCCCGCCGTCCTCGACGCGACGGCGAATCGCTTCACGCTCACCCTCCTCGAGACAGACCGCCGCCGGGATAGCCAGCACATCGCCGGTGGGCAGCGCCTCGACGCCCGCGGCGCCGCTCACCAGGCTGACGTCGGCTCCGACGCCGGTGAGAATGGACTCCCAGCGGTCGATGAGCGCGGGATAGTAGTCCGGATCGGGGAAGAAGGATGCCGAACGCTGCGACATATATATATGAGCGGTCCAGCCGATAGTCGCAGGCAGCTCGGGCAGCGTGACCTCGGCGACGAACTCGTCGACCGGGGGCGGTGCCTCCTCCGTGGCCGCCTCGAGCAGCATGTCGACGTCGATATGGCGCCAAAGCAGGATCGCGCCGCCGACCAGCCCGGCGACCAGCGCGCCGAGCAGCACGATCGCCGCGCCCCAGGTCCAGGCCGTGCGTTCCCGGGGAGGCTCAGCGACCGGTGCCGCCATTCCCGCCTTCCGTAGCCGGCGTGAACCTCACGACACGCGGCCGGCGACGCGGCACCGGGCTATCGATCTGAATCGCGCCCACCTCGCTCTCCTCAGCCGCCACCTTCCGGTCGCCGTTCGTTGAGTAGCGGCAGAAGAAACGGGGTGCCGTATCGATCTCCAGCAGCTCGGCTGGCCGCCTCCCGCGTCGCAGCCAGTAGGCCGCGTAGGACGCCACACCGAGGATCACCGTGACCAGGATCGTCACGATGATGATCGTCACCATAATCTGTATGATACTCATATCCTTCCAACCCTCTCCAGTTTCCCCCACGTCATCCGCATATTGAGCGCTTCCTCAAGCGTCGAACAAAGCTTCACCACATCGATTAACAGAATGAAAAAGAACCTGTACACTAGCGCGTACGGCACGAGCGATAGCTGCTCCTCCTCCATGCCGACGCAGGCCAGCGCGGCCACCAGGTCGAGCAGCGTGAGCAGCGTCCACCAGGCGAGCAGCATCTCGCTCATCCCGAAGGCGACCGCCACGTAGGCGAAGAACAGGTGGCCGTAGACGTTCATGATCGGCCAGACCGTCGCCTCGAACCCCATCTGGATCAGCGAGAGCCAGAGCGGCAGGTCGGGTAACGGCAGCAACAGCGTGCGCCGGTGCTTGCCGAGCGCTTGCAGGATGCCGCGCGTCCAGCGGTAGCGCTGCTGGATGAGGCCGACCAGACGCTCGGGCGCCTCCGTCCAGGCGACGGCGCGCGGCTCGTAACGGATCTTCCAACCCTTGGTCAGGATCTTCAGCGTTATGTCGGCATCCTCGGCGAAGGTGTCGCGGTCGTAGCCGCCGACGCTGACCAGCACGTCGCGGCGGAAGATCCCGATGGGGCCGGGCACGATGTTCACCGCGGCCATGAAACCCTGGGCGCGACGCGCCATGTTGAGCCCCTCGATGTACTCGAGCGCCTGCAGCCGCGTCCACAGGTTGCGCCGGTTCACGACCTTCACGTTGCCGGCCACAGCACCCACCGACGGGTCGAGGAAATGGACGACCGCCGACTTGATCGTCTGAGGCTCGAGCCGCGAGTCGGCATCCATGCACAGCACGATGGGATGCTCCGCCATCGCCAGCCCCGAGTTGAGCGCGCTCGCCTTGCCGCCGTTCCTCTTCGTCGTCACCCGGACCCGGCAGTGCCCGTACTCGCCGGCCATGCGCGACGCGTTGGCCAGCGTGTCGTCGGTCGAGCCGTCGTCGATGACGATGACCTCGTAGTGCGGGTAGTCGAGCTCGAGCAGGCTCTCGAGCGCCGACTCGATCACCTTACCCTCGTTGTAGGCGGGCACGATGAGCGAGACCGGCGGATACTCGACGCCGTTCTTCTTCACCGCGCCGCCCGACTCGAGGTGGTGCAGGTAGCCGAACCAGAGCAGCGTGAAGTACCGCCCGACCAGGATGATGAGGAAGAGGACCAGGGTCACGACCGAGACGCGCACGATGAACGACTGGACCGCGAGGGGGGCCATTGCCGCCCAAACCAGCAGCAATGCCCCGATCGCGACAACCGCCGCGGCTGCAAGAGCAAGCAGGAAGGGTCTCTTCTTCCTCACCCTCTACACCTCGCCATCGCCATCGCCATCGTCATCGTCATCGATCAAACCCGCGACTCAATTCGATACCGAACCGGACGGTCCGGTAACCATCCAACCGACTCTGCCCGTACCCGGCACTTCCGCCGATCATCCAAACGCCAATCCGGCGTGCCACGTCGAGCGTTGCGCTCAGTTCCATAACCGCTGCTGCCTCCCGGTCGCGCTCCTGGGTCCAGGCGAGGCCGGGAACCGCCCGCGCCTCGAGCTCCCAGTTCGATCCGATCTCACCGGCCCAGCCGAGCACCACACTGTTCGTCCAAGACCACTCCGGATCCCAGTAGAGCCGCAGTCCTGGGACCGGCGCCGGATCGCGGAAGCTCAGGGCGCGGCTCTCGTAGCCCAGCGTCCAGTGGTCGTCGGGTCGGTAGAAGAAAGCGATGGCGGCGTCGGCCCGCAGGTTGGCTTCGCCCTGCCCGGAGAGCCATGCAAGTCGCGCCGCCATCGACATATCGATTCGCTCCGCGATGGAACGGTAGTAGCCGAGCCCCGCCACGTCGGCACGCAGACCGGCGAGCGTCGCCTGCAGCGTCGCCGTCTCCCTGAACGCCGGTTCGTGCCGGTACTCGAAGCGGACCGCGGCGCCGCCCAGGTCAGGCGCCACGACGACCAGCTCGGCAACAGGCTGAAAGTCGGCGCCCGAGCCCGCGGCCCAGATGCCCAGCCCGGCCGTCGTCCGCAGCCTTCCCTGCAGCCACCAGCGCTCGGCCATCGCCCGGGTGTCGAGTGCCGTCACCTGCGCCCGTCCGCCCGCCGGCTCGTAGCCGGCGAGTCTCTCGAGCGTCAGTTCGACGCCTGTCCGCGTCCGCGGCGAGCCGCTCGTCCAGGCGCCGCGCCAGCCGGCGACCGAGAAGTCGTCGGAGTCGGCGAAGTAGTCGACGCGTCCCGCCGGGCCGATCGTGCCCCTGCGCGCGAGCTCCGCGTCGAGCTGAGCGTTGTGGGCGGCGAGGCCTTCAACAGCCGTGACCTCTTCCGGGGCGAGGTCGAGCGACTGCTGATAGGCCTGCGCCGCCCCCACACGATCCCCACTCCAGCGGCGCAGGTCGCCCAATACGATCGCCGGGTCGGCAGCCCAGATAGGCACGCAGGTAAGCGATCGCGCTGTCGGGTTCGTTAGCCCGGTACTCGAATACGTTCGCCATCTCGAGGGTCGTCGAGTCGGCACCGGGGTCCTCCAGCAGGATCACGCGATAGAGCGCCAGCGCCGAGTCGGCCGCGCCCGCCATCGCCAGTCCGCGGGCTTGCTCCAGCAGGTTCGGCTCCGCGTCGGGGGGAGGCAAAGCGACTGCGATAGCGGCACGCAGCGAGTCGACGCCGGCGCTCTGATATCCAGGGGGGAGGTGAGCCAACACCTCGAATGCGCGTTCCGGTCTGTCGGACCAGTAGAGGACCCTTGCCCACTGCATGTGGAGCTCCGGGTCCCCGGGAGCGAGTTTAACGAGCCGGGCGTACACACGTTCGGCGCGGTCGTAGCGCCCGGCCCAGGTGGCGACCTCGGCGAACTCGCGCTGCAGCTCGGGATCGCGCGGCGATTCTTCGGCAAGCACTTCGTAGATCGCCAGCGCGTCGTCCCACGCGCCGGCCGCCGAGTAGAGCCGCGCCAGCTCGAGCCGCACGCCGGGATCGGCGCCGCGCTCGAGCGCGTCGCGATAGGCGAGGATAGCGCCCTGCAGCCGGCCCGCCCGCCAGAGCTCGCGTGCGTACTCGAGACGCGCGCTGAGGTCGTTCGGATAACGATCGAGGTAGCCGGCTACGAGCCCCAGCGCCGCATCGTGCTCGCCGTTACGGGCGAGCGGCACGTACTCGGCCCAGAACCGCTCGGCGGGCCCGCGCGCGATGGGGCGGCGGACCTCGTCCGGCGGCGGCGGCGGAGGCACGGGAAGCGGTGGTCGAATGACCGGGTAGGCGAAGCCGCTCTCCGAGAAGTCGAGCTCCAGCAAGAACCTCTGCGGGAGGAACCCGAAGACGAAGAAGAAGAGCAGACACAGCGACGCAGTCGCGAGTGTCGCATACCGTCCCCAGTAGGACCAGCGGGGGATTTCAGCCATCCTACTTACTGCCTCATCACCTTTAGAAGTCGCTCACGATCGGTGGGCGACGTGTATACCTCCGCGTCAACTTCGTTGAACGGGTCGATCATAACGCGCTTCAAGAACTTCTCGGCGTGACTGGACATCGCGCCGTGCAGGTAGACCTCGACCTGCGGGCCGTTAACGCACATCCGATCGCCGGTGTCCTGGCGCATCTGGTCGGCTACGTGGGTAGCCAGCGCGTGCAGGCCGCGCCCGTTCGCGGGCTTCAGGAGAACGAGTGAGAAGATCGGTGCACCGGGCGCCTTCAACTGGATGCGGATGGTGTCCCGCACCTCCTGCGGGTTGGCGCCCACGCCCGGACGAGTCGCGTCTATGGACTTGACCGCATCCCTCGGCTCTACCTCCTCCGCGCCGGGCTCCACCTCGGTGCGGCCGCGGCGCAAGAGTGCTGCCATCCGCGAGGCCAGCTCCTCGGGGTTGAGTCCGCCGGAAACGAAATCGTCCGCCCCCGAACGCAGCGCGATCGCCCTGTCGCTCGCCCGGACGACAACGCGCGACATGAGCAGGATCGGCGGCCGGCCTGCGGCGCGGCGCAGCTGCTGCATCACGTGCAGGCCGCGCTTCACCGTCCGCCGATCGATGTGCACGACGATGAGCCCGAACTCGCGTTGCGCCAGCTCGGGGAACGCGTCCACCGCATCGGTCGTGTGGACCAGCTCGAACGTTCCCTTTAGCCAGAGCCGCAGTTCTTCCGGTAGCTCGCCGGCGATGTCGAGTAGCAGGACCCGGCGCCGCACCTCCGGCGTCACATCGCTGCGACGCTTCTGCTGCATCATATCCGGCGGGACGATCCCGAGGCCTTCCCTGATGTCGAACGTAATCGGACCCGCCGACTTCGACGGGCCCACCTCCTTGCGCACCACGATCTCGCGCCGACCATCGGGACTCAGAATGAAGTGGAGGATCAGCGAGGCGCGCTGCGAGATGAAATCGAAGCGCGAGTCGAGGGCGCCGGGGTGCTCCGCCGCGAACGTCAGCAGGACCATCGTCTCCAGGTCGCCCAGCAGGTCGACCAGCATCTCCGCACCGTTACCCGACTCGCCCGCCTCGATCAGCGGCCCGCAAGTGTCGATGACCAGCCGGTCCGGCACACCCTCGTCCCTGACGAACGCCGCCAGCTCCTCGAACACCTCCTGCGGCTCGATGCTGCGCCGATACCGCTCACGGAAACCCGACTGGTAGCCCAGCAGCACGCAGCGGCCCGCCCGCAGGTGCGCAGCCAGGTCGATCCCGATGGAGTGGGCCAGGGCGATCACGTCCGCCGGCCGCGCCTGCGTCAGCATCGCCACCCGGCCGCCGCCCCGGATCCCCTCGCGCAGGAACTGGAGCGCCGCCACCGTCTTCCCGGTCCCGGGACCGCCGATCACGGCGTGCAGACCGCCCCTCACGGGCCCGCTTACACGCTGGTCGAGCACCCCGATGCCGAACGATTCGCTCTTTTGTATCAAGTCGGATTACCCACTCGGTGCGGTAGACGCACCAAGAACTCCTGGGTGACCGGGGGGGAGATCAGTGGGAGGTCAGCCCAACAAAAAGCCGCCACGCGGGCCAATGGCCCAACAGGTGGCGGGATCTGTTGCAACCATTCTAAGGCCCCAAGGCCCCGCTGCGCAAGCTTTGCCTAGGACCAAAATGGCGGCCCGGCGCGCCCGGGACACCCGGTCGGCAAAAAGTAGCAGGCGTGGAAAGAAAGTGCCACGCCCACCTGCCCGTTTCGAACGTAGCCTATCTTACGAACACCTCCCACGAGCCCTCGGGTTGACCGGGCGTCCGGGGACCCCGTACACTGGAGTTCTCGACACCCTGATCATCGGGAACTGGAACGGC
>JBDHKT010000167.1:0-5057 GCA_039586255.1 Gemmatimonadota bacterium
GGTGAGCCTGCTCGAAGGTGAAGAGACATACGACGAAGATGAGTCGGCGCCGGGGATGCGGCTGATCGAGCGGGCGCGCGAGCTCGAGGTCGGTGATACGGTGGAGGTCGAGTTCCGCCGTGACGGCGACACGCAGACCGTCGAGCTGGTGGTCGGCGAATTCGATGGACAGTTAGCCTACACGTATCGCTTCAGCCTGCCTGATAGCGCGTATACGTTTCATTACAGAATGCCCGACTACGAGCGAATCTCCGGCTTGGCTGAGCGCTTGCGTGAGATTCCCGAAATCCATGTCCGGGCCCCGGAGTCGTTCGCGCTGACGCTCGGCGCCACGCTGCCCGGCCTCGAGCTCGTCTCGCTCAACCCCGATTTGGGCGAGTACTTCGACGTCGAAGAGGGCGTCTTGGTGATCAGCGTCCCCGAGGAGAGCGAGCTGGGGCTCGTGGCGGGTGACGTGATTCTGGGCATCGGCGGGCGAGCGGTCCGGGATCCGAGCCACGCGATGCGGATTCTGCGCTCCTACGAGGCCGAGGAGGAGGTCTCGTTCACGATCATGCGCAGGAAGCGCGAGATGACGGTCACCGGTAAGGTCTCGGAGCGAGGTCCCTACATCATCCACGAGCGCCACGAGCCTTAAGACGGTTCGGCGCTCCTGCGTCGCCTGAAAGTGCGGCGCCCGGTACCCGATGGTGCCGGGCGCCGCGTCTTTTGTCAGATTGCCGTAAACAGATCCCACGCCTATCGCGTATCCTGAGCAGAGGCCGGCGGGTAGCGAGTCGCCTGGCGGGACAACAACCGGCGGGAGCCGCACGTGGAGGAAAGGGAGCTTACGGCGCTGGCGGCAGCTTATCAGACGGGGGATGAGGGCGCGTTCGAGCGATTGGTGGAGGCCCTGACCCGACCGCTGATCGCCATGGCATATCGCTACACCGGTGACTGGGAATGGGCCCGCGACCTGACCCAGGAGACGTGGGTGCGGGTGTACGACAGGATCCGGCGATACGATCCGGTGCGGTCTTTCAGGGCGTGGGTTTACACCATCCACCGCAACGCCTGCCTCAGCCACCTGCGCCGGGCCTGGGTCAGGCACGAGACGACGCCGGGCGACGACGCGCTCGGACGTGTCGTCGATCCCGCCGCCGATCCCCTCGCGGATCTCGAGCGCCAGGAGTTCCACCGGCGGCTGCTCATCGCTCTGGGCACGCTGAGCGAGAGCCAGAGGCAGATCTTCGTTCGGGTCTATTTGGAGGGTGACGATCAGAAACAGGTGGCACAGGCGCTGGGAATAAAGCACACGACCTTGAGGGCGACCCTTCACTTTGCCCGCAAGCGTCTGGCCGCAGCTCTCAGAGAGATGGAGGAAGCGCCGTGACGAGGAACCCCGACTGCGAGGTCTTTCAGGACCAGTTGGATGCGCTCCAGGCCGGAGCGCTGTCGGAGGACGGTATGGAGCAACTTCGACTCCACGCCGACTCCTGTGAGGATTGCGCTGTGCTGCTCAGGGTGCACGAGCACCTGGCGTCGCCTCCGCTCGGCGACCTGGAGGCCGCGGTGCCCGACGAGCTGGTCGCCTCCGTGTGGCCGCGCGTCCGGGCGGAGATCGCGACCGGTGAATCGGCACGTCTCAGGGAGTCGAGGGGATGGCAGGGCTGGAGCTGGCTGGCTCCCGCTATGGCGGCGGCGACCCTGCTCCTCTTCATCGGCAGCGGCCTGATGTATCAAGAGATGCGGGAGCTTCGCCGGCGCGAGGACGCTCTCGTGCAGCAGGTCGCACAGCAGGAGCGCTGGCTCGCCGAGCTCGACCTGCGGACATCGACCGATCCGGTGGTGCGGACCGCGGGCCTCGCCGGCCGGGCGGCCTGGGAACGGGCGCTCGCGCGTCGCAAGAGCGTCAGCGTTGCAGAGCTCGCCGGCATGCTACGCTCCTTGCCGGCGAACAACACGATCCTCAGCGCTTCGCAGGCGGAGGCGCTTGCCGGCAGCCTTCCCTTCTGGATGGTGTCTGCCCTGAGTGGAACGCTGGAGGGGATCGAAGCCGAAAACGGCGTACAGGCCGGCGAGCTGTCTCAGTTGCTGGACAATCTCAATGTCGATCTCGAGAAGCGCGTACCGACGGCCCGGATACTCGCCCTCTTCAGGGGGAGCGTCCGCCTTTGAGGCGTTCAGTAGACATGATGTCGTGTTACGAGAGGTGAATGATCATGAAGTCGACCCACGCATATCAGCGAATACAGCTGGCTACCTTGACCCTGATTCTGTCAGGGTTGGGCGGCTGCATCGAGTACCGCATCGAGACGACTCTCAACGCAGACGGCTCGGGGGTCCGCCACGAGGAGATGACCGTTGAGGAGAACGAGGATGCGGGAGTCAACGTGTCTTACGCGGGCTTCGGTGAGCTCATGTTCGTCACCGGGGATTACCGCTGGACGCATCGCGAGGAAGAGCGTGACGATGACACGGTCCACGTATTCCGGCGCGAGACTAGCGTCGCCGACCTCTCTTCTTGGGCGGATATCAGCGATGACATTCGTATCGCGGGCACTGCCGGCACTGACGCGGGCTTGAGCGTCGGGCGCATCTCGCTGGGTGACGTCCACTTCAGGAACAGGGTCACGGTGGAGACCGGGCAGGTCGCGGAATACACCACGTTCACATACCGGGAGAGCTTCTACTGGGAGAACCTGATGGATGCCCTGGTCGAGTACTTCGTGCAGTCCTTCACCCATATGATGGATGCGAGGTACCCCAACCTGACCTCAGGGCAACGGGGCGAGATCGTCGGGCTCGTCAGAGGCGGATTGTGGTCGGCCGTGGATCAGGGTCTGCCCGATGCGGGCGACGACGAGGAGGAGCAGTTGGTGCAGGCCTTCATCGACCGCACGGCGCCCCAGGCGGCGCACATTGCGCGCCAGAGCTATCCCGATGCCGACGAAGAGTCGTTCCGGGAACTGCTCAGAGAGCTATACGACGACGATGAGCAGTTCGAGGAGTTCATAGTGGGTAAGCTGCCGGGCCTGCAATTGGCGATCAACACTGCGATTGTGTTCCGGCTGAACATGCCGGGACGGGTCACGAACTCAAACGCGCACGAACGCGACGGCGACACACTGGTCTGGGAATTCGGCCCCGGCGATGCGGGGGCCGCCCCGGTCGAGATATTCGCCGAGTCGGTCGTCCGGAGATAAGAAGGGGGTTCGCCGACGAACGCGCCGGGGCGTTCGGTAACCGCTAGGCCCGGATCGCGTCGAACGAGCGCCGCACGTAGACCGGCACCATGGCGCGGCGCCACTCGATTTCGACGATGATGTTGTCCAGCGGGTTGCACTGCCGGTAGGCCTGCCTGGCGACCTCATCGATCACGTCGTCGGTCGGCCTTTTCCCCACCACGATCTTATCGAGCCCGCCGATAATGCGGGGCTTGGCGCCCAACGCGGCGACGACCAGCGAGATCGATCTCATCACGTCACCGTCGTCCAGCTCGACAGCCAGCGCGATGCTCAGTAGGGGGAAGTCCACCGACTTCCGTTCGCGCACCTTCGTATAAGTGGCGCGGAGCCTGGGCGACGGCAACGGTACGCGCACCCGCGTCAGCAGCTCGTGCCGCTCGAGCCTCTTGTTCCAGATCCCGTCGGCGGTGAAGAAGTCTTGCAGGGGCTGCGTGCGCCGGCCCTCCGTAGATGCGATGTCGATCTCGGCGCCGAGCGCCATGAGTACCGGCGGCGTGTCGGCGGAGTGAGCGGCCACGCACTTCGTGCCACCCTCGACCACGTGGCACACGTCACCGTCTTTCTTCAGGCAGAACCCCAGTGCCTGCCGCCAGAAGTGCGTCTGGTTGTAGTAGGTGCAGCGTGTGTCGAGGCAGATGTTGCCGCCCAGCGTGCCCTGGTTGCGGATCATCGGGTGAGCGACGAGCGACGCGGCGTGCGCCAGCGAGGGGAAGTGGCCGGTCACCAGCGAGTGGCTCGCCACCCTCGTCAGGCTCTCGGCCGCGCCGATTACCAGTTCGCCGTTGCGCTCCTCGATCCCGAACAGCTCGTCGATCCCCTTCAGCGCCACCAGATGACCCGGCGTGAACAGTCTGTGCTTCATGTTGGGCACTAGGTCGGTGCCGCCGGCGATCGGCATCACGTCGCCGGCATGCTCCTTCAATAGCTCGAGTGCCTCGTCGAGCTTTCTCGGCCGGTGGTAGACGTAAGGTTGTAGCCTCAACATAGGCTCGACTCAATCTTCCGCGGCCGGCAACGGCGTCTGGCCAGACTCCTGCTTCCACGGGGCCAGCGCCCCCGCCTTCTCGCGTTCGGCCCGCAACTGCAGCGCCTTCCAGATTCGCGGCGGCGTGAAGGGCAGCCGGTCCATGCGGACGCCGACGGCGTCGTAGACGGCGGTGGCGATCGCCGGGATCGACGGGTGCAGCGGTCCCTCGCCGGCTTCCTTGGCTCCGTACGGTCCTTCCGGGTCCACCGACTCGACGATCAGCGACTCGAGCTCCGGTGTGTCGAGGCTGGTGGGGATCTTGTAATCGAGCAGCGATGGCGCGTTGTGGAGACCGGTCTGCTTGAAGATGTGCTGTTCCATCACCGCCTCGGCGAAGCCCATGTAGGCCGAGCCCTCCATCTGGCCTTCGACCAGCACCGGGTTCAGCGCGCGGCCGCAGTCGTGGGCGACCCAGATCTTGCGGACGTCGACAAAACCGGTTTCGCGGTCGACTTCCACCTCGGCCACGTGGGCGGTGAACGAGTAGGCCGGCGAAGAGCCGATCGTGCCGCCGCGGTACTCGCCGTGGATGTCCTTCGGCGTGTTGTAGGAGCCGGTGGAGCCCAACGCGCCGAACTTCGCCTCCGCCAGGTTGAACGCCTCACTGATCGGCATCCTCCGACCGGTGTCCTTCACATCGAACGCCCAGCCGCCCGCCAGCGCCACCTGTCTCGGCTTGCATTCCCAGCTCTCGGCTACCGCCCGTTTCACCTGCTGCTTAATCTTAACTGCGGCGTCGATGCAGGCGTTGCCGCACATGAGTGTGACGCGCGACGAGTAGGCGCCCAGGTCCACCGGTGTGA
>JBDHKT010000168.1:0-5034 GCA_039586255.1 Gemmatimonadota bacterium
GCACAACGAGGTCGAGAGTGTGGGCGGGCTTCAACTTGAGCCAGCTCTTACCGCGGCGACCGGCCTCGTACGGCGCGTCGAGGGCCTTCGCCATGATGCCCTCGTGTCCGGCGGCCAGAGCGCTCTGCAAGAAGCGCCGCGCCTCTTCCGGGTCGCCGGTCATCGTGCGCGGGATCAGCAGCTCCGGCGGAAGCACCTGCGAAAGCGCTTCCACACGCTCACGCGCGGGAAGGTCGGTGAGGCCCGCGCCATCGAGATAGAGGAGGTCGAAGTAGAAGGCGTCGAGCGGCAGCTTCTGTCGTAAGCGCTCGACGTCGAGCCTGCGGCCGAAGCGGCTCATCGTCATCTGAAACGGGTGCGGCACCCCGTCGCCTCGAACGGCGAGCGTCTCGCCGTCGAGGATGATCTGGCGCACCGGCAGTGCACGGACGCCCTCCACCAACTCCGGCACGGCGGCGGTGACGTCGTTCAGGCGGCGCGTGTATACGCGAACATCATCGCCGGCGCGGTGCACCTGAACGCGTGCGCCGTCGAGCTTGTACTGGAGCTCGGCGGTCTCGAAGCGATCGAGCGCCTCGCCCACCTGCTCGGCGGTTCCGGCGAGCATCGGTTGGACAGGCCGGAAGAGCCGGATCGAGAACGCAGCGAGCCCTTCCCTCCCCTCTTTCAGTGCGGCGGTCGCGACTTCGGGGAGGAAACCGGAGAACATGAAGGCGCGGCGAACGATCGATGCGGGTATGTCCGCCGCCTTGGCGATCGCTTCCACCATCACGCCCTCGAGGGCGCCCTGACGTAGCTCACCCAGGATCAGACGAGTGACGAACTCCTGCTCCTCGCGGGTACCGCGGGCGAGCAACTCGTGAAGGAGGCGCGCCCTCGCGGCAGCCGACCCGGGCCCCGATACGGAGGCGATCTGCTCGAGGCCGGCGTCCACGTCGAGGATGGTAAGGGAGGGCTCGACCGCAGAGGCATCTGGAAAGGCGGCTCGTATCTTCGCCGGCCCGATGCCTATGCGCCCCTGGCGTGGCTCTCCGGTGAGAAAGGCGACGGCGATGGGCACTTCTTGCGGCTGCAACCGGCGCAGCAGGGTCGCCAACACCTCTACCTTTTCCAGGCGGGCGCTCGTGTCCGCGATAAGGCGTGAGCTTTCAACGACGTCGTTCAGATGCACAGCGGATTCTCCAGGCCAACAGCTGCGTCGGTCTCGCACGCTGACCACCAATCATTGCGCCACCGCCGCCGTGCGGCTACCCTGGGGCGGCAAACACCCCGAAAGGCACAGCCCAGGAGGATGATATGAGGTCCCTAGCTCGAATCTGCGCTTTGCTCCCCGCCCTGCTCTTGGCCTTGACCGCTTGCGGCGAGCAATCGCAGGAGGACACGGCCGCGGAGCAGATGGAGATGGCGATGGCCCTGGATCGGGCACAGCTCCAGGAAGCCATCGAAGCCGTTAACGCGCAGTTCATGGAAGCGGTGAGAGCCGGCGACGACGCCGCAATGGCCGGCTTCTATACCGACGACGCGACCCTGCTGCCGCCCGAGTCCGAGATGGTGGAGGGCCTGGCGGCCGTGCAGGAGTTCTGGGCCGCCAGCTTCGCCGAGGGAGGCTTCACGTTCAACCTGAGCACCGTGAACGTCGATGGCGCCGGCGAGTTCGCCTACGAGATCGGCACCTGGTCGATGCCGGTCGGCGAAGAGGAGGGTGGCGCCGTGGAGCAGGGCAAGTACCTGGTCGTCTGGAGGCGCGGCGCCGATGGGACCTGGAAGCTGCACGCCGACATCTGGAACACCAGCTCGCCGGCCGAATAACACACGGCTAGCGCATCTCCAGGCAAGACAACGAAAGCCTCCCCGACCCCCGGGGAGGCTTCCCATTGACAGCACAGCCAGGCAGCCGCCTAGAAGGTGCCGAACTTCAACGTGATCTGCGCGTAGAACGAGCTCAAGTCCGAGCTCTCCACGCCAGGTGAGTCGACTCCCGACACCCAGCGATAACCTGCACCTGCGTGCAAGCGGAAATAGTCGGTGACGTTGAGCTCGCCGTTGATAGCTGGCTCGAGCACGAAGACCGACTCGCTGATCACCGCCAGGCCGCTCAGACCACCCCCGCCGATCAGCAGGTAGGCCGTGAAGTGGATCAGCTTGTCTGAGCTGTTGATGTACTCGAGCTCGAAGCCACCATACCCCAGCTCGAGATCCCGCACCCCGTCGTCGTTCGTGTCGATGTCGTTGACCAGCCCGTAGCCGCCACCGCCGAGCACGAACGTGTGATTGATGATCCAGCCGCCACGCCCGCCGACGAACAGGGCGAACTCACCGTCGATCTGGCTGAACTTCACGACGGGCGCACCAAAACCGCCCGACTCGAAGCCCCCGCGGATCAGGGTGCTCTCCTGCGCCAGCATCGGCGAAGCCGTAGCAAGCAGGATCGCGATCGTTAGCAGTCGCTTCATTCTTGCGCCTCCTTGAGCACGCGTCCTTCGCCTCCCTTCAAGGAGGCGCGGCGACGCACAGTGTCGACAGGTTCTCTTGTGGCTGAGAAGTGTGATCCCATAGGACAACTACGCGCTGCTGTCAATTGCTGTTTCAGGGTCCATGCTGTTGCGAGGATGCCCGGTCCTCGCGAGATTGCAGGGTGATGCCAGAGCCTGCCACCCGTTGAAGGCACAGCTCTTCTGGCGACCAGCCCGGGGTTTATTGTGGACGTCCTGAAAGGCTTCAGGCAACATGTTTCCCTGTCGCTCGCCGCTGGCACCTCGTTCCAAGAGGAGCTCGGCGAGACGCTACGGGGGCGCCTGAGGGCCATCTACGCCGCCGGCGTCTTCATTGGCATCGCGCTGGACCTGTTCTACAGCGTCGTGCCCTTCCGGAACACGACGGATAACATCTTCACCCCCCACATCAACGCGATCTACAATCTGTATCCAATCTCCCTCGGCCTGGCGACGGCGATAGTCCTTTTCAGGCGTTGGAAGACGCGGCAGTTGCTCGTCATCGACTACATCGTCCTGACGTTCGTCCTTCTACTATCGCTCTTCGTCGCGGCGGTCTTCGACCTGGTGGAGGTGCCGACGTTCGGGATCTCGCTCGCCCTGTTCATCCATGCAGCGATAGTGCCGGTACCGGTCGGGCTGCAGACCGGCCTGGCAGCGACGGGTGCACTGGGTTACCCGATCGCGATGGGGGCCGCCTACTTCGGTCTTCCCGAGATTCGCGAATTCTGGGATGACAATGGCGGCATCGGCGAGTTCAGAAACATGGTCCTGGAAGGCACGTTCTACCTCACAATACTCGCCGTTGTGTCTGTCTTGATCACCAAGACGCTCTACAACATGAGGCAGCAGCTGCACCAAGCCCGTCGGCTTGGCAGCTACCTGATCGAGGAGGAACTGGGCGAGGGGGGCATGGGGCAGGTGTACGTGGCGCAGCATGCGCTGATGTGCCGGCCCACGGCAGTGAAGGTGATCCACCCCGAAAAGAGCGGAAGCGTGGAGGCGGTCACGCGTTTCGAGCGCGAGGTCAGACTGTCGGCGGCACTGACGCATCCGAACACGATCACGATCTACGATTTCGGCCACACCCCGGACAACACGTTCTACTACGCGATGGAGTACCTCGACGGGCTCGATCTGCAGGCGCTGGTGGAACGTTTCGGGCCGATGGAGCCGGGACGGGTGATCTACGTTCTGGAACAGGTTTGCGGCTCGCTGGCCGAAGCACACTCCATGAGTGTGATCCACCGCGACATCAAACCGTCCAACATATTCCTAACCAAGCGTGGTGGCTTGTACGACTTCGCCAAGGTTCTGGACTTCGGGCTGGCGAAGGAGATCGGGTTGGAGGAACCCGGCGCGGTCACTAAAACCGGCATGATCCTGGGAACGCCGCATTACTTCGCCCCCGAGGCGATAGAAGGCGCCGAAAAGATCGACGGGCGGGCCGATATCTATAACGTGGGCGGCGTAGCCTACTGGATGCTTACCGGCCAGCCGCCGTTCGTACGCTCCTCCGCGATGGAGGTGATCCTCGATCATGTCAGGACGATGGCCAGCAAGCCGTCGGAGGTCTCCGAGGTGCCTATCCCCGCCGAGCTCGACGAAGTCGTGATGAAATGCCTGGCGAAGGAGCCGGGCGACCGCTTCCAGAAAGCCGAGGAGCTGCAGGACGCGTTGGCCTCGGTTCCCGTAGAATGCTGGACCCAAAGCAAGGCCCGAGAGTGGTGGGATTTGCACGTTCCTGCCAGCTCGCCGCCCGCTGGGGACGGCGGCCTAGCGGCGGGCGTCTCCTGAGGAACCAGCCAAATCACTGACACACGAATGGAAAGGTTCGCCCCGCAGTGCGCTGAGCCCGTCGCGCGCTTCGAGCACTATCCGGTAGGTTCCGGGAAGAGCCTCCCCTGGCAGCCAGCGCGCCTCCCACAAGTACCCGCGACCCCCCTTCGGCTCCAGTGCGCGTACCTCCAGGCTGCTGTGGTCGTCCCATAGGAACGGCTCCCACCCACGCGACGTTTCGCGCTCGACCCTCAATACCGGTCCATCAGCCGGCACCAGGCGGCCAGGATAGACGTCAATCCAGCTCGCGACGGCGGTATCACCGGCGCACTCCAGCGAGACGAAGCGGCGTTCGATTCGCTCCGGGGCCGGCCCGGTGTCGCGGCCCGACATCACCCCTCGCAACTTGCCGGCGTAGGCGATGACCTCACCTACGTCCGCAGCTTCGGCCGTTTGGCCACCGGCGCCCATCATGGCGGCCAATTCGCCGAACTGTGTTGCCAACACCATCGCGCTCTGCGGACCATATAGCGTGGAGGCTCCCTCGTAGTCCTGCACCGCGTACTCATCCGGCGTGACGATGTAGCGCAGGTCCCCGTTGGCCAGGCTGATCACCGCGACCGAGTCGACAGTGAATCCCGCCGCGCGGCCCTCCCGAAGTATTGTCTTCTTGATCATTACTCCTACACTGACCGTGACCTCGGCCGGCACAACGGCGAGCGCGAGCCCACCCACTCGAACGACCATCAGCTGAGCCACCTCG
>JBDHKT010000169.1:0-5024 GCA_039586255.1 Gemmatimonadota bacterium
CGTGCAGGTCACGCCGGGCGGACCGACCAATATGTGGGTATGCGCCCGGTTCATCCGTGTCCCGCGTCACGGTGGATTGAAGCGCTCTGGCGGACATGGGTGGCAATTGGATATTCAGTGTTCGAAGTTAGGTGCGCGCGACCCTCTTGGCCGGGGCCACAAATGATTGAGATCTATCCGTTGATGCGTGAGCACTGGGACGACGTGCGGCGAATCCACGCCGAGGGTATCGACACGGGGGTGGCGACTTTCGAGACAGAGCCTGCGTCCGATTGGGAGAATTGGGCGGAGGAGCACCTTGAGCACTGCCGGTTGGTGGCGATCCATGAGGGCCGCGTAGCGGGTTGGGCCGCACTTTCGCCGGTGTCCGATCGCTGCGTCTACGGCGGCGTAGCGGAGGTAAGCGTCTACATCGGCGCCGACGCACGCGGTATGGGGGTTGGCTCCAAGCTCATGCAGCATCTCATCGAAGAGTCCGAGGAGCAGGGGATCTGGACCCTGCAGGCCGGGGTCTTCCCGGAGAACGAGCCGAGCATTGCGCTCCATGAAAGATTCGGATTCAGGGTCGTGGGTCGGCGCGAGCGCTTGGGCAAGCTCGAAGGGCAATGGCAGGACGTGTTGATGCTGGAGCGGCGGAGCGACCGGGTCGGCGTGGATTGAGTCCCGCTGGCCGAGGAGGCTGGGTGGCCGTAGAATCCCGCCTGATCAACGACCGCGAATTCGCCGCGAGGAGCGGGCGGCGCTTGACCTGGTAACGGGGGTGGTGCGGGTGCAGCGATCAGTTCTGACGCGGGTCCTGTTGTCCGCAGCGGTCCTTGCCGTCGTTCTCCATCTAGGGGCGCGACGCACGGGCCCGCTGCCTCCCTTAGGTGCCTTCCTCGATCCGCTCCACGGGGTGTGGGCCGCCGCCGGCGCGGCCGAGCCGGCAGACCTAGAAGCAGTGGGTCTAGCGGGACTCGAAGCGCCGGTGCGTGTCGCGTTCGACGACCGCGGGGTGCCGCACATCTTCGCGTCGACCTCCGAAGACGCGGCTCGGGCCCTCGGCTACGTCGTGGCCCGCGACCGCCTGTTCCAGCTGGAGATGCGCTGGCGAACGGCCGCCGGTCGCATGGCAGAGCTTGCCGGCGGTGCGGCGCTCGGATTCGACCGGTACGTGCGCGGGCTCGGCCTGGCCTGGAGCGCGGAGCGCGATTTCGCCGCCCTCAACCCCGCTTCGCCGGCCGCCCGAGAGATCGTCGCGTACGCCGAAGGCGTGAACGCCTGGATCGACGGACTCGGCCCACGGGATATCCCGCTGGAGTACCGTCTGCTGGGCGCCGAGCCCTCGAACTGGGAGCCCGTCTACTCGGTCTACCTGCTGAAGCTGACGGGCTGGGATCTGACCTACGGCGTGGCCACCGATCTGCGCCGGCTGCGGCTGCAGGCTCTGGTGGGTAAGGAGGCGGCCGATGCGCTTTCGCCGGTGAACAGCCCAATCCAGCAGCCTATTCAGCCCAACGGCTCGACCGAACCGCGATTCGACTTCGTTCCCATCGCGCCGCCAGGCGATCTGGATCTGCTCGCTTTGGAGCGCACCGATGCCCTGGAAGGCGCGCTGGGTAGGCATCTCGACGATCGTGCGTCGCAGTCTGAGCCTGTGCTCGGCAGCAACAACTGGGCGGTGGCCCCGGAGAGGACGGCTGCGGGACGCGCGCTGCTGGCCGGCGACCCCCACCTCTCGCTGACGCTCCCCGCCATCTGGTATGAAGCTCACCTGGTCGTGCCGGGCGAGCTCGACGTCTACGGCGTGACGATCCCAAGCGTGCCGTTCGTCATAATCGGCTTCAACCGTGATGTCGCCTGGAGCTTCACCAACACGGGCGCCGACGTCATCGACTACTACGAGGAGGAGCTCGACGACCCCGGGTCGCCGAGCCGCCATCTCGTCGACGGCGAATGGCGGCCGCTGGAAGTGCGTATCGAGGAGTACCGCGGGCATGGTGGAAGGCTTCGGGCCACCGATACGCTCTACTTCACGCATCGCGGGCCTCTGATCACTCACGAAGAACACCCGCTCTCGATGCGCTGGACGGTGCTCGAGGGGTCAGGTGAGACGGTCGGACTGTGGCGCGCCGCCCGGGCAGGAAGCGTGGAGGAGTGGCTGGGCGCCATGGAAGTGTGGACGGTGCCGGCGCAGAACATGGTCGTCGCCGATCGCGACGGCACGATCGCGATCCAATCAACGGGCAACTACCCGATCCACCCTGATGGCAACGGCCTCGAGGTCAGGGATGGGCGATCCAGCGCCGAAGACTGGTTGGGCTTCTGGCCGCCGGAGCGATATCCGTCCGCCGTCGATCCCGAGCAGGGATTCCTGGCGTCGGCGAACCAGCAGCCCATCGATCCTCTGGTCGATCCCACCTATATGGGCGCCGACTGGCCGTCGCCGTGGCGCGCGATGCGCATCAACGCCTTGTTGGGCTCCGATTCCGCGGTGACGCCCGACGCGGTGCGTCGCTTCCAAACCGATCCTGGCAATGCCCGAGCCGATCTCTTCCTGCCGTTCTTCCTCGATGCGGTGCAACGCCAGGCCGATCTCGGGACGACCGATGAGGGTGCAGTCGAGGCGGCGGACTTGCTGGCCGAGTGGGATCGTCGCTACACGAAGCAGAACCGCCGAGCGGCCCTCTTCGAATACGCCATGCGCGAGCTGGCGGATCGTGCCTGGGATGAGTTGCTGTGGCCGGGGGCGGAAGGTCGGCCGGCGCGCCGCGTGTACACCCCGTCCTCTACCGTTCTGGCAAGCCTGATGCACGACCCGGACAACGCCTGGTGGGATGACCGCCGGACCGAAGATGTCGTCGAGGACCGGGATGCCATACTGGTCGCCAGTCTGGCTGGGGCGCTCGTGCGCGCGAAGCGCGAACTCGGCGAGCCGGACGGTCCCGGCTGGCGCTGGGACGAGGTTCGCCACGCCAACATCTACCACCTGCTAGAGCTGCCGGCGCTGTCGGCGCTCGGCCTGCCGATCCAGGGCGGCCCCGGCAATCTGAACCCGTCTTCCGGCGGCGGTACGCACGGTGCCAGCTGGCGGATGGTAGTGGAGCTGGGAGCGGAGATCTCGGCCTGGAGCATCTACCCGGGCGGCCAGTCGGGCCACCCGCTGAGCTCCCGCTACACCGATCGCATCGACAAATGGCTGGCGGGCGAGCTCGACCCGGTCCTGTTCCCGCGGGCGGAATCCGAACTCGATGGCTCGCGAGTCGCCTCCGTCCTCGAGCTCAACCCGGAGCGCTGAGCCATGACACGAACCGTATCGTGGACCATCCTGCTCCTGGCAAACGTACTGAGCACCGCTTTCATCGGGTGGTGGACGGTGCCGGTCGTGGCCGGCGCCTGGGGTGCATTGACAGCCTACGATCAGAAGCCCTGGCGGACCGCAGCGATCGCCGCCGCAGTGGCCTGGGCGCTCCTGTTGGCGGTGAGTGGGGCACGTGGACCGCTATTCGAGCTCGCCGGACTGCTGGGCGGGATCTTCGGACTGCCCGGGTTCGCCGTCGTCTTGCTCGCTTTGATCTTTCCGGCGCTGCTTGCCTGGAGTGCCTCAGGTTTGGCTTCGGGCCTGCGTGTGACGCTCAGCGAACGTGCTCGCGCCGCCGAGGCGGACTGAGCCTGTTGACGCCCGGCGTTCGTTTCCCAATCCTGTCGGCGTGACCCACTGGGTCGCCTCTATTTGATACTAGCACCGACTAACGACGGGCGCCGCCGCAGTGCCCCGGGACGGAGCGTACGACATGACCAAGTCCTTCGAGCCGGAGAAGTTTCGCAAGATCTTCCTGTTGCTCCTGGCCATCGGGATCTCGTTTCTCTTTTACAAGATGGTCCGCAGCTTCCTCGTCGCGGTTTTCCTCGCCGCGATCATCGCCGGGCTGAGTCAGCCGCTGTACAGAAGACTGTTGCGCTGGTTCAAGGGTAGGAAAGGTGCGGCGTCGGGAGTAACGCTGTTGGTGGTCTTGCTGGCGATCATCATGCCGCTGACCGGCTTTCTGGGCCTCGTGGCGAAGGAGGCACTCGAAGTCAGCCAGACGATTCGCCCGACGATCGAGCGACTGGTGGCCGAGCCCACCGAAGTGGACCGACTGCTCGACCGCCTGCCCTTCATGGACAGGCTGGATCCTTATCGAGACCAGATCATACAGAAGGTCGGGGAGTTCGCGGGCTGGATCGGCGGCTTTTTGGTCAACAGCCTGGCCGCCACCACACGGGGCACCGCCACGTTCTTCTTCCAGCTCTTCATCATGCTGTACGCGATGTTCTTCTTCTTGCTCGATGGGCGCGCGGTCCTCGACAAGATCCTCTACTACATGCCGCTCGCCCCAGAAGACGAGAATCGCATGGTCGATAGGTTCGTTTCCGTGGCACGGGCGACGATCAAGGGCACGCTGGTGATCGGTATCGTTCAGGGCGGATTAGCCGGGCTGGCCTTCGCCGTGGCCGGGGTCGAGGGAGCGGTGTTCTGGGGCACGATCATGGTCGTCCTCTCGATCATACCGGGTATCGGCACCGCGCTCGTCTGGGTCCCGGCAGTTGTATACCTGTTCGCGATCGGCAGGGCCGGCACGGCGATTGCCCTGTTCGTCTGGTGCGCGGCCGTCGTCGGAACCGTCGACAACCTTCTCAGGCCGTGGCTGGTCGGGAAGGATACCAAGATGCCCGACCTGCTCATTCTGCTCAGTACCCTGGGCGGCCTCCTACTCTTCGGCGCCGTGGGCATCGTCATCGGCCCCATCGTCGCCGCTCTCTTCGTTACGGTGTGGGACATCTACGGGATCGCCTTCAAGGAATACCTGCCGGAGGTGCGGCCCGTCACCGTCAACGTCGACGCTGGGGACGGGTAAGGCGGCCGCCTCGACTAGCGAGCGCAGGTCGGCTTGGGGACCCTCTCGCTTCACCGCTCGCGTGCCCGGGCGGAAGAGGTAACGCCATCGTGCCCGCTCACGAGTTTCGCTCGCAGGGCCCCCAGCGCCTCCCATACTGCGCCCGCT
>JBDHKT010000170.1:0-5005 GCA_039586255.1 Gemmatimonadota bacterium
GCGATGAATCGCGAGGTGGAACCCGGCTGCGCAACGCGTTCGTGGTCGCGCAGGTCGCCGGTTCGGTCATCCTGCTCGCCGGCGCCGGCATGTTCCTGCGGGCGCTGGGCCGAGCCGATTCCGTACAGCTGGGGTTCGACCCGCAGAACGTGCATGTCATGACGGTGGACCTGTCGGTGCACCGCTACTCCGACACCGAGATCAAGGCGTTCTACCGCGAACTAGAGGAGCGGGCGGCGGCGCTACCCGGCGTTCGGTCGGCGGGAGTCACGACGGTGCTACCTCTCGGGTTCATAAGCATCTATCAGACCTTCGAGATCCCAGGACGCGAGCCCGTGATGGGCGACGGCCTGCACTCGGCCTACGTGAACACCGTTTCGCCCAAGTACTTCGAGACGCTACGGGTCGCCATGGTGGCCGGTCGCAGCTTCGACGTGAGTGACCGGGAGGGTTCGCCGCCTGTCGTCGTGATCAACCAGACCGCCGCCCGACAGATCTGGCCCAGCGAAAACGCTCTCGGCAAACAGATCAGCGACGGCCGCCTCACTTACGAGGTCGTGGGGATCGCCGCGGACGGGAAGTATCGGAGCATCGGCGAGAGTCAGCGCGCGATGGTGTTCAAGGCGTTTCCGCAGGCGCACTCGTCGCTGGCGACGCTGGTGGTCCGGACACCGCCCGGTGCTCCACGCATCGACAGGCAGGTGAGAGAGCTCGCCCTCGCCCTCGACCCGGATCTTCCGGTGCAGACGAACGCGCCCTACACACAGGTCATCGGCGTGTCGCTCCTGCCGAACCGGGCGGCGGCCGGGATGACGGGCGCGCTGGGCATCGTTGCGTTGGCGCTGGCCGCCGCCGGCTTGCTCGGCGTCCTCTCGTATGCGGTCTCGCGCCGCACCCGCGAGATCGGGATCCGCATCGCGCTCGGCGCCAACGCCGGCGACGTCTACAAGCTGGTGATGAAGGAAGGCGCGCGATTGACAGCGATCGGGCTGGCCATCGGCCTGCCGCTGGCGTTCGCCGCAGGGCAGCTTATACGTAGCATGCTGTACGGCCTGAGCCCGGCGGACCCGCTGACCTTGGGCGGCACGGCGGCGCTGTTCATCGTGGTCGGGCTGATCGCCAGTTACCTACCGGCGACACGAGCGACGCGCACCGACCCGATGAACGCGTTGAGGGCGGAGTAGCGCGGCAGGCACCGCGCTACAAGTCCTCCGTCGGCTGCACGACGTAGCCGTAGCGCTTCAAGCGGAACTGCGCGCGCGACTCCCACAAGCTCCTGATCCGAGCCACCTTCACGCGTCGCTTCTCGCTGCAGCGGCTGTTCTCGCGTGGGTCCCGGTCTTCATCCGACTCGTAGATCGGGCCCGCCATGAACGCACGGCGGTCGTGGATTCGGAGGCGCAGACCGTCGTCGGTAACCTGGAGTGCCAGCGGAGTCACCCGTTGAGACTGTGTTGAGACCCACTCCGCAGTTTCCGGGGGGCGGCCATCGCGGCCGCAAGCTTGCTCGCCACGCCCTCCGGAAGCATTGTTGAATGAAGGTGCGAGACCTAATCAGACTGATCGAGGAGGATGGCTGGAAGTTGGTGCGAACGCGCGGCAGCCATCGCCAGTTTAGGCATATGACGAAGTCTGGGCTTGTCACGATAGCGGGCAAGGCCAATGATGAACTGGCTCCAGGCACTCTGAACAGTATTCTGAAGCAGGCAGGTCTGAAGCGGTGAAAGTACTCGTGGTAGTGGAAAAGACAGGCAGCGGATACTCCGCCTATTCACCCGACGTACCCGGGTGCGTCGCTACCGGTGACACTCGCGAGGACGTGGAGCGAGCCATGCGCGAAGCGATCGCATTTCACTTCGATGGGCTTCGCGCTGAGGGATACGATGTTCCGGACCCGCAGAGCTACGCCGTGTACGTGGAGGTGGCAGCGTAAGGCTCACGCTCCTCGTCGCAGCCTCTCCCTCACAAGGGACTCCTTCAGCGTGAAGAGGAGCTCGCTGGCGATGAACGGCTTGGGCAAGCAGTCGTAAGCACCCGCCTCCATCAGCTCGACCATCCGCGCAACTAGGGGTGATTCTCCAGCTTGTCGGTGTGGCAGGTGCCGCAGTACATCATGCCACGAGTGTTTTCGAGCAAGCTTCCACGGCCATGGCAGCCCAGGCAGGAGAGCTCCGGGGCGGCGGGCCGGCGAGCGGCGGTGAAGCTGCCGTCGAGTTGGGCGTTGAGGACCTCGACGGTGTGTTTCGCCAGGGAGGCGGCGAGCTGAGCGCAGCGGTCGGCGCGCTCGGGAGAATACGCATCGTGGCCGAAGGCATCGCACCACTTCGAGATGGAGACGTGGCAGAGGGTCGAGCCAGCGACGGAGCCCGGCACCTCGAACCTGGCTTCCGCAGGCTGGTAGTTCGGCAGTGCCTCCTGTTCATAGAAGGCGAAGACCTGGTCGATGGCGGGGGCCGGGTCTCTCGACACGAGGTAGATGGCCATGGCCGCGCCGTTGGCGGTGCCGCAGAGGGTGCCCCACCCCATCACGCCGGCCGCGCCATAGCGCGTAACGGTCGTGGGGTACGACGTGAAGGGCTCACCGACCTGCTCGGCCAGCGCGTCGACGATCGCGCCGAACACGCCGTACATGCAGTCGCCCCTGTAGAAGTATCGGTAACCCAACTTGCCCACGTGGTCCGGATCAAGCTTCACGTAGGGTAGCGGCTCGTGGACGGCCCTCTCCCCCGCATCCTGGGCACGCGGTGCCCGTTTCGTCCCGGATTTGGACGCCCAGCTGACGATAGACGGGCCCATGAGCCCCGCCGCTAAACCTCCGCCCAACAGCGCCAACGTCCTTCTACGGTCGTGATCCATCTCGTTCCTCTCCAGCCGGTAGACGCACCGCGAACATCGCCGAGGGTCAACGTGCAAAACCGAGGCCAGGTAGGGAAAGGGCGTGCTCTACCTCAACAGACGCCGGGCACCGACCCAGCGCCCGAACCACCAGTCGTCGAAGGCATCGTCGTAGGGGCTAAGCGAGCTGATTCGCACGCCTCCCGACGTGGTCGAATGGATGTAGCGGGCGTCGCCGACATAGAGACCGACGTGGCTCACGGTCGAGCCGCGCTCGGCGAAGAGGAGGATGTCGCCCGGCTCGAGCCTCGTGACGTCGCGAGGCACTTGGCGACCGGCGCGTGCCTGGTCGCGGCTGACGCGCGGGACGCTCACGCCGTGGTTTCGATAAGCGTACCAGATGAGGCCCGAGCAATCGAAACCTTCGTCCGTATTCGTCCCACCCCAGCGGTACGGCTCGCCCATCGCGCCGATCGCTGTCGCGACGATCTGCTCCGCCAGCGCGTAGCCATCCGCGCCGAGCGGCTCTGCCGGCTCGCCGGACGAAGGGACGGGCGCGGGCAGTGTCGCGGGTGTCGGCGAGTACGGAGGTGGCGCCGTTCCGGAACCACCGCGACCCGAGCCGGCGCCCCAGCGCACCGAGATGCGGGCGCTCAAGACCCAGCCGCGACGATCCGCGTCTTTGAGGTTCCAGAACCCGCGGAAGGCTTCGTCCTCGGCGAAGCGGGTCGCCTCGATGGCCAGGCCGAACCAGGCGCGCGGGTTGTACTCGACACCGAGGCCCGCATTCCAGACCGCGACGAACTCCGAGCCTTCGGATCGCAGAGCTACTCCGACGCCGCCGACAGCGTAGGGCGCGAGCCGGCGCGACCCTCCTCGAAACAGGCTGAGCTCCGGGCCGAGCCCGTAGAGCGACCCGCCGGGGCCGCCGTCGATCATCGCGAAGCCCTTGAGGTTGAACGCGAGCGGGCCTGCTACGTTGCGCCACAAACCTGCCGAAAAGAGTGTGGGATTGGAATCGGAATCGTCGACCGTCCAGGCGCCGACCTGCAGGTCGAGAGCGCGCTGGGCGCGAGCCGCACGCGGCTGAAGTACACAGGACGCTGCGACGCCGAGAATCAACACGCGCAACAGGCGAGCGTCACTCCGCTGTCTCACGATGCCCCCTTCCCCGCTTTGCGTCCCGTGACGCTTGTGGGACCCGGGAAATTGATGAAGGTTCCCGGAAAAGCCAAGCCCGGAGGATCGGTAGGCCAACCATCGCCGGACCCGGACTGTCCAATAGGCTAAACTCGAGTGCGATTCGCGCCGAGGCTGGGCCCCGCCCCTCACGACGGAGATTTCCGCATGACCGGCTTGCTCCTGGATATGCGACATGGCCTGCGCCTGCTCTACAAACGTGTCGGCTTCACAGTCGTCGCCCTGCTGACCATCGGGGTCGGGGTCGCGGCGACCACCACTGTCTTCAGCGTCATCGAGGGCACACTGATGCGGCCCTGGCCGTTCCCCGGCTCGGAGCGACTGGTGGTGCCGCTGGCGACCCGGCCGGCGCAGGGCCAGGTCTGGGGCTCGATCAACTACGGCGACTACGAGGACTGGCGCGAGGCGGGCGTCTTCGAGCACGTCGCGGCGTTCCGGTACCGCTCGGTCGACCTGGCCGATGGGTCGGGTGAGCCCGTGCGCATCCTCTCGACGCAGTTCAGCGAAGACTACTTCGCCACCCTGAGCGTCGCACCGACGCTGGGCCGGCTGCCGGCGGCGGAAGAGCACGGGCCCGGCGCACCGCCGGTGGCGCTCCTCTCGTACGGGCTCTGGCAGAGCCGGTTCGGCGGCGACCGCGAGGTGATCGGCCGGACGGTGCGTCTGAACGGCGACCCGGTCACCGTGATCGGTGTCATGCCCGCCGAGCTGGACGTCCTGCCGGCTCCGCTTTACGTGCCGCTGCGGCCGTCGCCCGAGGCGCTCGTGTCCTGGCGTGACCGGGACAACTACGGGTTCGCAGCGCTGGGGCGGCTGCGGCCGGGCCAGACGATCGACCAGGCGCGCGCGCATCTTCAGACTATCGCGGCCCGCATCGAGAGCGACTGGCCGCAGCTGCGTGAGGGCGTCTCAGCCGACCTCGTCCTGTTGAGCGAGCGGGTGATCGGCGCCGAGATGCGCACGATGCTCT
>JBDHKT010000171.1:0-4989 GCA_039586255.1 Gemmatimonadota bacterium
ATCGAGTTCTCGTGGTCGCCCTCCTGGGCATAATCATCGGCTGCGGCCCATCCTCCGATGCTCAGCTGGAGGCGAACAAGGAGGTCGTGCGCCGCTTCGTCGATGCCCAGAACGAAGGCGACATCGAACTGATAAGGGAGCTCGTGGCTCCGGACGTGGTGCGGCACTGCCAGGCGACGCCCGATGTCCAGGTACGGAGCCTCGAGGAGTTTATTGCCTTTTACGAAGAGTACATGGCATCGTTTTCCAACCCCCGGATGACCATCGATCTCCTCGTCGCCGAAGGGGATATGGTCGCGGCCCTGGCGACCTTCACCGGCAGGCAGGACGGCCCGATGGGACCGTTTCCACCGTCCGGCAAGGACGTCGATGGCAAGTTCCTGGTGATAACCCGGCTGGAAGCTGGAGTGATCGCCGAGTGGTGGATCGAGTGGGACAACCTGACGATGCTGACCCAGCTGGGGCATTTTCCGCCGCCCGCCGATAGTGACTAGTGGTGTGGCCGCTGTAGACGTCGCACTGGAGTTCGTCGACCGCATCAATCGGCGGGACGTCGACCTGATCTGTGAGCTGATGACCGAGGACCATCGCTTCGTCGACTCCGACGGGACGGTGGCGGTGACCGATCGAGAGTCGATGCGGGAAGGGTGGCGCGGCTACTACGCCATGGTCCCGGACTATCGGATCGAGATCGAGGAGACGCTCGGCTCGGGAGACGTCGTCGTGTTACTGGGGATTGCCTCGGGGACCTACACGGCGGACGGCGATCTCCACCCCGAGAATCGCTGGGAGACACCTGCAGCATGGAAAGCGGTCGTGCGGGATGATCGCGTGGCCGAGTGGCGGGTTTGGGCGGACCTCGAACCGATCCGTGCTGTGATGCGGAGACTTGAAAGTCCATACTGACCTATGACCGAAGGCGCCTCCCGACTGCAGTGTCCGCGATGCCTCGAGCCGATGCGGCCCGAGTGGCATCGCAGCATCGAGATCGATCGCTGCCCTGCTTGCGGTGACCTCTGGTTCGATCGGACCGAACTCACCACCTACGTTGCGGACAAGACACCGGGCTTAGGTAGGGTGAAACTCGGATCGCCGCGCAAAGTGCCCGGTGAGCCCGACACGCCTCTAACGTGTCCGCGCTGCGGGGCACGGTCGCTGGAGCCGTACGAGTGGGATGGCCATCGGTTCAGCCGCTGCGAGGGCTGCTCGGGGGTGCACCTGCGAAGCGCCGCACTCGATGAGATCATCGCCGACATCGACCGGCGAATGCAGCGTGAGAGGGGAACCGCGACACCGAGCGAGATCCTCTTCTGGCTGCTCTTCGTCGCCCGCTGACCGGGAGGGTCTTTCGCGGCGGCCCTTTCTTCTCCAAAGTCATGGGATCCTACACGCGCGGTTCGGCGGTCGGGAGCGCCGGACGAATCCACAGAGAGGGGAGGCCTCGGATGCCCAGCGGAATCACACGTCGACTCTTCTTCCAGCAGAGCTTCTTGGCGGGCGCAGGCGCTTTGCTGTGGCAGCGGATCAACCCCTTCGCGGGCGCCGGCTCCGGCTCGCGTCGGGCCGGCCAGTCCGGCACGCCGATGATTATCACCAGCAAATACAACGAGACCGGCCAGCAGGCGATGGAGTTGGCCTGGGAGATCCTATCGGCAGGAGGGTCGGCCCTCGACGCCGTCGAGAAGGCGACGAACTTCATCGAACAGGATCCGGAAGATACGAGCGTGGGCTACGGTGGGCTGCCCAACGAGCGGGGCGTCGTTCAGCTGGACGCCTCTATCATGGATGGCAAGACGTATAGCGCCGGGTCGGTGGCCTCCCTCGAGAACATCAAGTACCCGTCGTCGGTGGCGCGATTGGTCATGGAGCGTACCGACCATGTGATGCTGGTGGGCCCGGGCGCGCTGGAGTTCGCCAGGTCCTGGGGCTTCGAGGAGGAGAACCTGCTCACCGAGAAGGCGCGCGAGCGGTGGCTCCAGTGGCGCGAGGCTCACAGCGATCGCGACGACTGGGGTCCGCCCGATCACCTGAAGGGGCGTGAGGAGCAGGGTGCCTCGCTGGACGAGGAGCTGGCCTATACTTACGGGACCGTGAACGTGCTGGCCGTGGACGCGGCGGGCAACGTCGCCGGTATCACGAGCACCAGCGGCCTCAGCTACAAGATCCCGGGCCGCATCGGGGACTCGCCGATCATCGGCGCCGGCCTCTACGTCGACAACGACGTCGGAGCGGCGGGCGCGACCGGTCGCGGCGAAGACGTGATAAAATCGTGCGCCAGCTATTACATCGTCTCGCGGATGCGGGAGGGTCGCACACCGCAGCAAGCCTGCGAGGACGCGCTCCACATGATCGCCGGTCGCTACCAGGCGGTCGGCCTCGACTTCCTGCCCGGCGAAAAGTTCGTCGCCATCAACAACAACGGCGAGTACGGCTGCTGTTCGACCACTGGCAGGCGCCCGCCGCGCATGTCCGTCATGAGCGGAGCCGGTCTGAGCATTTACTCGGGGAGCGTCGCATTCCCGACGGAATAGGGTCGCTGAGCCGAGATGAGCAACGCAACCGAGCCGCGTGACCGTGACGAGGTCGCGCGAGTCCTGCGGTCGATCAACGACTGCTGGCTCAAGGGCAAGCCGCAGGAGCTGGCCGAGTATCTCCAAGAAGATATGGCGATGGTATTTCCGGGTTTCGCCGGTCGGGTTACAGGGGCCGGCGCCGTCATCTCCGGCTATGAAGATTTCTGCACGAACGCGCGTGTACACGAGTACGATGAGCAGGATCTTCAAATCGACGTGTGCGGCGGTACGGCGGTGGCAAGCTACGCCTTCCGGATGGTCTTCGAGCGTGAAGACCTGAAGTACTCGTCCACCGGCCGCGATCTCTTCGTCTTCAGCAAGGAGGCCGGGGCGTGGCTGGCCGTGTGGCGGACCATGCTGAACGTTGCCGAGCAACCCATCTCATGACCGGCCTCACGATCGCCATCGTCATCGCCGTGGCCCTGGCCCTCCTGGCCCTCTTGATCGTTCGCGCGCTGAGACGCGCACGCAGGAAAGCGATCAACGGGCTTGCGGCTCAGATCTTCATACTGACGAAAGTCGCGGAGCACGCCTGCGAGTACGCGGCGGCCGACCTGACGGCGGCGGACGAAACGACGCAGGCTGCGTACGCGGCGGCCGCCGAGGAGCTAGCCGGGGCGGGCTGCGAGCTGCTCGGCGACCACATCGAGATCAACGTCTTCCGCCCGGAAGCCGCTAACACGGCGCAGCGCTGGTTCCTGGGAGATGGAGGCGCGAGCCTGGGATGGTATGCTCTTTTCACACCACAGGCGCCGCCGGACGAGACGCTGAGCGGGCCGCTCAAGATCCTCGTGTTGTATTCCGAAGTACCGGGCGCCGGATACGTCATGACCAAGCGGGCGCCCGACATACCGTCCGTGGTCTCAGCTCCCGAGCTCAGGTCGGAGACGCTTCTGCTCAGCGCTTCGATCGAGGAGGTGCTGGCCAGCCATCGGAAAGCGCTAGCCGAGCTTGCCGGAAGTCTCGAGCGGGCAACGGTCGTCCGCGACTTCGACGATGGGCGCGCCCTGCTTGCGCGCCTCATCGACGCCAACGCGACATGGCGCCGCTCGAAGGGCGACGAGATCGTCGAGCTCGATTTGAGGTCGGTGCTGGGGGATCAGTACGACGTGCTCGGCGAGGAATTGCTTCTTAGCCTCAGGCAGTTGCGCCGGAAGTTCGAGCTGGCGCAGCCCTGACCGCAGCCTGCCCGCGCCTGGAACCGGGGGCGGCAAGTTAAACGTTCTCATAACGTTACGGTCCCGAACCGGCAGCGGCACGCGGCGGCGAACGCTTGACTCCCACCTCGGTCTCCGGTACGATCCCACAGTGCGCCCGAGGCTCCGTTCCGCCCGGCCGCAAAGCATCTCTCGACCTTCCGGGGGAGCTGTTGATCGAGGCCATCAAACTCACCGTCAACGGAGACAGGCACGAGCTCGGCGTCCCGAGCCACTACACGCTGCTCGATGCGCTGCGCTACGTGCTCAGGCTTACCGGCCCGAAGCAGGGCTGTGACAAGGGTGACTGCGGCGCCTGCACCGTTCTGCTGGACGGAGTTCCCACCCTCTCGTGCATCCTCCCGGTTCAGGAAGCGATCGGCAAAGAGGTGACGACCATCGAAGGCCTTGCCGCGCCCGACGCTCCCCACCCGCTGCAGGACGCCTTCGACCTGACGGGCGGCGCGCAGTGCGGGTTCTGTACATCGGGCATCCTGATGTCGGCAGCAGCACTGCTCGCCGAGAACCGGAAGCCGACGCGCCCGGAGATCCGCGAAGCGCTGGCGGGCAACCTGTGCCGCTGCACGGGTTACACGAAGATCTACGAGGCGATCGAGCTGGCGGTGCAGGCGTTGCGTGAAGAACGGTCGTCGGCGGAGCCGTTGGACACGTGAAGCTCGAGGACTTTCGCGCGAAGCAGATCGAGAGCGCGGCGAGCGAGGAGGAACTGCGGGCCGCGGTGGAACGCGAGTTCCAGGTGATCGGACGCCGGCTGCGTCGTACCGACGGACTGGCCAAATCTTCCGGCCGAGCAGTCTTCACCGACGACATCTCGCTGCCCGGGATGCTACACGCGAAGATCCTGCGCAGTCCGCATCCCCACGCCCGCATCCGAGGGATCGAGGTCTCGAAGGCACTGGGACTGGACGGCGTACACGCGATCGTCACGGGCAGCGACATGCCGGTAGCTTATGGGATCCTGCCCTGGGCGCGGGACGAGTACGCGCTGTGCATCGACAAGGTACGCTACGTCGGCGACGGTGTGGCGGCGGTCGCCGCCGTTGACGAGGAGTCGGCGAACGAGGCTCTCGACCTGATCGAAGTCGAGTACGAGGTGCTTCCTCACTTCCTCGACCCCGAGGCTGCGCTGGCGCATCCGGAGATGCCGATCCACGAGCCGAAGAAGCCGGACGCGAATGGCAACATCTCCAAGCACGTCC
>JBDHKT010000172.1:0-9209 GCA_039586255.1 Gemmatimonadota bacterium
CGCCTGGAAGCGCTTCTGGCGGTCGTCGATGCGAAACACTCGTTCCTGCTATCCGGCAGCGGCGAGGTCATCGAGCCCGACGATGACATCCTCGCCATAGGTAGCGGCGGTCCGATGGCGCTGGCGGCGGCGCGAGCACTGCAGGCGCATTCCGAGCTGAACGCGCTCGAGATCGTCCGTCGAAGCCTGGAGATCACCGGCGAGATCTGCATTTACTCGAACACCGCAATCACCGTGCTGGAGCTTGGATCGAAGAGCTGATGAACGACTCGCTTCCCTCGAACACCGCAATCACCGTGCTGGAGCTTGGATCGAAGAGCTGATGAACGACTCGCTTCCTTCCCAACCCGATAGCTTGTCCTATGATCAGCGCGGCGGCAAGCCGGTGCTTCACGACGAGCTGACGCCGCGGCAAATAGTCGCCGAGCTCGACAAGTACGTAGTCGCGCAGGACGCGGCGAAGAAGGCCGTGGCGATCGCCCTCCGGAACCGCTGGCGACGGCAGCAAGTCGCCGAGGACCTCAGGGACGAGATCTTGCCCAACAACATCATCATGATCGGTCCCACCGGGGTCGGTAAGACCGAGATTTCGCGCCGCCTGGCTCGCCTGGCCGGCGCTCCCTTCATTAAGGTCGAGGCGTCCAAGTTCACCGAAGTCGGCTACGTGGGGCGCGATGTAGAGTCCATGGTGCGAGATCTCGTCGACACCGCCGTCAACATGGTCCGCGGTGAACGCGAGGACGAAGTGCAGGACATGGCGGATGAGCGCGTCGAGGAACGGCTGCTTGACCTGCTCCTGCCGAGCAGTGAGGAGAGGGGCACGGCCCCGGCGGCCTTCGTAGTATCGCCGCGCGGCGAAGCACTGGATCAACGGCCCGCAGCCGAGGAGGAAGACGAAGAGGCGCTCAAGGAACGACGCAAGAGGACTCGCGAGAAGCTGCGAGGGCTCCTGCGGGATGGGAAGCTCGAGAACAAAGAGATCGAGATCGAAGTCACACAGACGACCTTCCCCGTAGTCGAGTTCCCCGGCATGGAAGGGATGGACTACAACGTCTCGGAGATGCTCCAGGAGATGTTGCCGAAGCGCAGCAAGAAGCGCTCAGTCTCCGTCTCAGAGGCGCGGCGTATCCTGCTCGCCGATGAGCTCGACAAGCTTGTCGACATGGACGACGTGGTAAACGAGGCACTCGACCGCGTCGAGCAGATGGGGATCGTCTTCCTCGACGAGCTCGACAAGATCGCCGGCGAACGGGGACCCGCTGGTGGGCCTGATGTCTCTCGGGGCGGCGTCCAACGCGACCTGTTACCGGTGGTAGAGGGGTCGAACGTCCAAACCAAGTACGGCATGGTTCGCAGCGACCACGTACTATTCATCGCCGCCGGCGCGTTCCATGCCGCCAAGCCCTCAGACCTCATCCCGGAACTCCAGGGACGTTTTCCGATCCGTGTCGAGCTCGCGTCGCTAACCGAAGCCGATTTTGTCAGGATCCTGACGGAGCCGAAAAACGCCCTGCTCACCCAGTATCGCGCCCTCGTCGAGACCGAGGGAACCAGGCTCGAGTTCAGCGACAGCGGGGTCGCCGAAATCGCCAGGATCGCCGCCGATGTCAACCAGCGGATGGAGAACATCGGCGCGCGCCGACTCCACACCGTCCTTACAACCCTGCTCGAGGACATCATGTTCGATCTCCCCGAGCTCGGCCCCAAGAAGATCCTCGTTGACGAAGAGATGGTCCGCGAGCGGCTCGCCGACGTCGTCAAGGATGAGGACCTGCGCCGCTACATACTGTAGGGATCCCCGAATCCGGGAATTCCGGAATTCAAGAATTCGGGAATTTGAGAGTTCACGAATTCGGAAGTGGATCCGCGAATCCGAGGCATCCGTGGAATCCGAGGTATCCGGGGCTCGGGGATTCTGCCGATTCCACGGATTCTCACCTTCTCCACTCCCCGAATCCCCGAATCCCAGAATCCCCAACTCTACTGGTGCCACCTCCCATTCCTGCTAAATTGGCAGTCAGCGGTCTTCCGAAATCAATTCTATTTGCCCTACGAACGACAGAGGGACCGATGGTCAGCGACCTCAAGAGAACGCCACTGTTCGAGGAGCACCTGAAGCTAGGCGGCAAGATCATCCCGTTCGCCGGCTTTGAGATGCCGGTCCAGTACCCTGCCGGAGTGTCGGCGGAACACCAGGCGGTGCGCGAGCATGCCGGCCTCTTCGACGTGTCCCACATGGGAGAATTCGTGCTCGAGGGGGAGAGGGCTGCGGGGTTCGTGGATTACCTGGTGGCGAACGACATCTCGCGCCGCGAGCCGTGGCAGGCGACGTACAGCGTCATGTGCAACGAGAACGGTGGGGTCGTCGATGACCTGCTGGTCTACAAGTTTCCGAATCGATTCCGGCTGGTCGTCAACGCAGCGAATATCGACAAGGACTTCGATTGGGTCTCGCAGTGTTTGGAGCGGTTTGGAGCTGATGGGGTCGAGCTCGTGAATGAGAGCGACGCCATCGCGCTTCTGGCGCTACAGGGCCCCGAGAGCGAGACGATCCTTGCTCCACTCTCCGACGTCGATCCGTCGACCCTCGGGTACTATCGGTTTGCCGAGTCCCGGGTGGCCGGTGAGCCGTGCGTGGTCAGCCGGACCGGCTACACGGGAGAGGACGGCTTCGAGCTGTATTGCGAGCCCGGCGCCGCGGCCAAGCTATGGGACGCGCTGCTCGGGACGGGCAGCGAGCGACTCCAGGCGGTGGGCCTCGGCGCACGGGATACGCTCCGACTCGAGGCGGGTCTCGCACTCTACGGGAGCGACATCGACGATGAGACGACGCCGCTCGAGGCCGGCCTCGGTTGGACCGTCAAGCTGGACAAAGGCGAGTTCGTCGGTCGGGACGCCCTGCTGGCTCAGAAGGAGAAGGGCCTGGAGCGAAAGCTCTGCGGCTTCGTCCTTAAATCTCGCGGCTTCCCGCGTCCGGGATACGAGATCCGCTGCCGCGGCGCGGCTGTCGGCACCGTCCGCAGCGGCACTGTCGGCCCCACACTGGGGCAGGGGATCGGGACCGGCTACCTGCCGCCGGAACTGGCCAAGCAGGGCACCGAAATAGAGATCGTGATCAGGGGCAGATCCAACGCTGCGGAGGTTGTGAAGATGCCCTTCTATAAGGAGGGCTCCGTCAAACGGTGATCCGCGTCGCAATACTGACGGTGAGCGACGGGGTCGCCGCCGGAGAGCGGGAGGATACCTCGGGCGAGCTGCTCGCTGCGTGGCTAGAGCAGCGCGGCTGGTCTCTTGCCGAGCAACGCGTGGTCCCCGATGAGGCGCGGGAGATCGCCGCTGTCCTCTCTGATTGGGCTGACCACGCCCAGCTGGACCTGATCCTCACAACCGGCGGCACCGGTTTCGGACCCCGTGACGTCACGCCTGAAGCGACGTCGGCCGTGCTCGAGCGTCCCGCCCCCGGCCTGGCGGAGGCGCTGCGCGCGGCCGGCATGCAGAGCACCCCGTTCGCCGCCTTGGGCCGCGGGGTGGCGGGAATCCGCGGCAGGTGCCTGATCGTCAACCTGCCGGGAAGCGAGAAGGCGGTTCGTGAGGGTCTGGAAGTTCTCGAGCGGGTCGTTCCGCATGCCGTTGACCTGCTGGCCGGCAGGACGGAGCATTCCTGAGAATGGCGAAAATACTCGTAACTACCGCCGACTTGGAGAGAGCGGCGCCGCTGCAGAAGGCGTTCGAATCTGCCGGTGAGATCCAGTTCTTGGCGAGCGCCCAGGACGCCCGCGTCGCCCTCGGATCGGTCGATGATGAACGGGTCGCGGTAGTCGTGTCCGGCGGCCTGGGCGAGCCGGAGACTGAGGCGCTGATCGCGGCAGTTTACGAGGAAGCACCTCAGTTTCCGGTCGTGGTCTTGCTCGGTGAAGGTGAAATGCGACCCCCCGACGTAGGGGTCTACGTCGGAGTCGACGAGTACCTGCAGGCACCGCTCGATCACGAGGAAATTGCACTCGTCATCCGCCGGCTGATCGACCGCAAGGCCCTGAAGGCGGAATTGGGAATCGTCGGGAAATCGGCCGCCATCCAGGAAGTGGTCGAGAAGGTCGCGCAAATCGCCCCCGTGGGCTCGACCGTGCTGATCACCGGCGAAAGCGGGACGGGCAAGGAGCTGGTCGCACGAGGGCTCCACCGGTTCTCCCCCAGACGTGGAAAACCCTTCATCGCTGTAAACATCGCCGCCTTGCCCGAGACGCTCCTCGAGTCGGAGCTCTTTGGGGCGCTCCGCAAGGGCATGTTCGAGCTGTCCAACGGCGGCACTGTGTTCCTCGACGAGATCGCCGAAATGCCGCCGGGCTCACAGACCCGACTGCTGAGGGTTCTCGAGCAGCGGGAGTTCATGCGTGTCGGCGGTGGCGAATCCCTCAGGGTCGACGTCCGTGTGATAGCCGCCACAAATCGTGATTTGCGCCAGGCCGTGGAGTTGGGCGAGTTCCGGCGTGACCTGTACTACCGCCTGGATGTGCTGAATATCCATCTGCCCCCGCTGCGCGGCAGGCGTGAGGATATCCCGCTTCTCGTGCACGCCTTCATCCGTGAGCTCAGCCGCGAACACCAGCGAGAGTTCAAGGGGATCGCTCCCGAGGCGATGGACATCCTCGTGGGCTACGATTGGCCGGGCAACGTGCGCGAGCTGAGAAACCTGGTCGAGTCGATGGTCGTGCTCGCTCCCGGCTCGATCATTCGACCTGTGGACATACCCCCCGATGTACGCCACGGTGCGCGGCGCACCCTGCCGAGCCCCGTCGTCACCGGTGCAGGACTGCCCCAGCCCGGCGCGTCGAGCGACAGCCCTGCCCGGCTACCGCAGATGGAGTTCATCTTCCGTACGCTCGTCGACCTGAAGTTCGATGTCGAGGACCTGCGCAGGGAGTTCGAGCTCTACAAGCGCAGGCATCCCGAGCTGACCGCTGCCCGTGAGGCTGCTGTGGTTGAAGTGCCGGCGTCGGCCTCGGAGCACCAGCTACCTGAAGAGCTCGACGTGGAGGCCGCCCCGGCGCAGCCGATCCCGCCGCAGGGAAGCCAGGCCATGCTGTTTCGTCCCGGGATGACTATGGAGGAGCTGGAGCGAGCGGCGATCATCGCTACGCTGAACTCGGTCGGCGGTAACCGCCGCCGTGCCTCCGACATGCTGGGGATTGGCGAGCGGACGCTCTATCGTAAGCTGAAGGAATACGAGATCGACGCCTGAGCCCGGGACCGGGCTCAGCCTTCCGCGCGGCTCATGACCCGCCCCCGCTCCGCCTGAAGCAGGCGGATGATCCCCGCCCAGGCCAGCGAACGCCTTCCCTGGTACTCCACCTCGAACGTCACGTCGAGATCCACCGCCGGGTCGAACACGTAGAGTGCCGACTGCGTCTCCTCCTGCCTCACCTGCTGGCGACCCCACTCGGGCGTGAGCGGCAAAATCCCCGCAGGCCGGTAGAGAATCCCCTTGCTCAAGAGCTGGACGTTCGTCGGCTCGTACGTGGCCTGCTGTGCGCGCGTGAAGAAGGAAACGAGGAAGACCGCCGGCTCCCCCCGCAGTCCGGCGCCGCGTGCCGCGTCGACGACGCGCTGCCGGCGTGAGTCGACGAGCCCGTGCAACCGCTGGTAGGTGTCGGGCGCGGCGAGCCGGATGACAGCCTCATCCAGCGGGGTGACCTTCAGCTGCGTATCACCCGACTGAAGCGCGACGGTGAAGTCATCCTGCCTCAGCGTCCCGTATCCGGGAGGCGGCAGGGTCTGCTCCTCCGAGCCGAACCCGGGCGCCACCTCTTCGGGAGGCGGTGCCGCTGAGCAGGCGGCGAACAGCATCGCGGCGGTTACGCCGCAAACGAGACATGGCTTGTTTGTGAACATACGAGGTATACCTGTGGCTCAAGCCTCCTTCCGCTGAGCTTCCGGCTCCAGGATAAGCATGGGCGGCGCCTTCCTTTCGACGCACTCCTCGGTGATGACTATTTCCAGCACATCCCCGCGAGATGGAAGCTCGAACATCAGGTCGAGCATAAGTTCTTCGATGATCGCGCGCAGGCCGCGCGCGCCGGTGCCGCGGTCGATGGCCTTGCGCGCGATGGCGCGAAGGGCACCGGGCTCGAATCTGAGCCGGATGTCCTCCAGTTCCACCATCTTCTGGTATTGCTTGGTCAGTGCGTTCTTCGGCTTCTCGAGGATATCGACGAGGGCGTCCTCGTTCAAATCGTCGAGGGCAACGACCACAGGCAGGCGGCCCACGATCTCGGGGATCAGCCCGTAGCGGATAAGGTCCACCGGTTCCACATAATAGAACGGGTTGAAGTCCTCCTCCTCGCCGATACTGGCCCGCGTCAGGTTCTCCGTGGTGCGCCCGAAGCCGATCCGCCGGGTCCCGATCCGCGACTCGATGATCTTCTCGAGCCCCGCGAACGCGCCGCCGCAGATGAATAGAATGTTGCGCGTGTCGATCTGGATGTATTCCTGCTGCGGGTGCTTGCGGCCACCTTGGGGCGGAACGTTTGCGACCGTGCCCTCGAGAATCTTCAGCATGGCCTGCTGGACCCCTTCACCGGAGACGTCGCGGGTAATCGACGGGTTCTCCGATTTGCGGGCGATCTTGTCCAGCTCGTCTATGTAGACTATGCCCCGCTCGGTCTCCGCGATGTTGTAATCGCCCGCCTGCAATAGCTGGACGAGAATATTCTCGACGTCCTCGCCGACGTACCCGGCTTCGGTGAGTGTCGTCGCGTCGGCGATCGTAAAGGGCACAGCCAGCAGGCGCGCCAGGGTGCGGGCCAGCAACGTCTTGCCGACGCCCGTGGAACCGAGCAGCAGAATATTCGACTTCTCGATCTCAACGTCTTCGACGAAGCCCTGGTTGTTGATCCGCTTGTAATGGTTGTAGACGGCAACGGATAGCGATTTCTTCGCCTGCTCCTGGCCGATGACGTATTGGTCGAGCTTCTCCTTGATGTCGGTCGGCTTAGGGATATGGGTCTGGCTTTCCGCAGCCGACTGCTGGTCCTCCTCGGCCAGGATCTCGTTGCACAGCGAGATGCACTCGTTGCAGATGTAGACGTTGGGCCCTGAGATGAACTTCTTGACACTCTCCTTGGACTTCCCACAGAAGGAGCAACGCAGGTGCTTGTCGCTGGGCGTCGTCATCCTATCCTCCCACCGCTACTTCTTCTTCTTATCGTCACTCGCGACATCCCCTTTCCTGACGATTATCTCGTCGATCAGGCCGTACTCCTTGGCCTCCTGCGGGGACATGAAGCGGTCGCGGTCTGCGTCGTCGGTGACCTTTTCGAGCGGCTGCTTCGTGTGAATGGCGAGGATCTCGTTGATTCGCTCCCGGGCGAAGAGGATCTCCTTCGCCTGGATCTCGATGTCGGAAGCGGTTCCCTGGGAGCCGCCCGACGGTTGGTGGATCATGATACGCGAGTTGGGCAGCGCCGACCGTTTGCCCTCGGCGCCGGCCCCCAGCAACAGCGCTCCCATCGATGCTGCCATACCCATGCAGATCGTCGATACCGGGGCCGTCATGTACTGGATCGTGTCGTAGATTGCGAGGCCCGCGTAGACGCTACCACCCGGACAGTTGATGTAGAGGTAGACATCCTTCTCGGCGTTCTCCGCCTGGAGGAAGAGGAGCTGCGCAATGATGACATTGGCAACCTCATCATTGATCGGGGAACCCATAAAGACGATCCGGTCCATCAGCAGGCGCGAGAAGATGTCGTAGACCTTCTCACCGCGGCTGGAACGCTCGATCACGTACGGTGCGTATAGCGGCATGGCTCTGCCCTTACTCCGTTGGGTGACGCCGGCGGTGCCCTCAGGACCCGCCGATCGATATCTCGGACTGTTCCTTCAGGTACTCGAAGACCTTCTCCTCCGTGATGCGTCGCTCGAGGTCACGCAGCTCTCCCGACTTCGCCATTCGGGCTCGAACCTCGCCCACCTGCCTGCTCATTCGCTTGGCCAGCGCCTGGAGCCGCTCCTGCACGTCCTCTTTGGTCGCCTCCAGGCCTTCGTCCTCGGCCAGCCGCTGGATTATCAGCGTCCGTTTGATACCCCACTCGGCCGCCGGACGTGCCTGCTCCCGGGCCTTGTCGACCAGGTCGGGGTCGGCGTCCTCCGGCGGCGGCCCGACCAGGGCATCCAGGTAGCGCTCGATCATCGAGTCGGGTACATGGAAGGGGTTGGCCTGCATGATGCTCTCGACGATCTCGTGGTCGAGTTTGGCCTCCACCTCCTGCTCTTTGTGGTGGAGGAGGTCTTTGGCCACCGCCTCCCGCAGGGCCTCGAGATCCTCGAGGTCACCCAGCGACCGCGCGAAGTCGTCGTCGAGCGTCGGCAGCTCCTGCTCCAAGACCTGCCTCAGCTCGATCCGCAAACGCCGGCTCTTCCCCTGCTGCTCCTCGTCCTCGAAATCCTCCGGGAAGGTGATCGTGAACTCGGCAGCACTCTCGGGGTCCAGCGTCATGATCGCCGCTTCCACGTCCGGGATCGCGCGGCCCTCGCCGAGGGAGAAGCGGTACGGCTGGCCCTCCGCCCCGGAAGTCTCGCCCTCCAGCGGGGTGATCGTCACCTCCACGCTATCGCCTGCCGCCGGCTTCCGGGCCACCGGCTTCCACAGCGCCTGTTGCTGGCGCAGCATGGCCAGCTGCGCATCGATCTCGTCGTCCCCGACCGTCACCTCCGGTCGGCTCAGGCGGAAGCCACCCACTCGACCTAGCTTGACCTCCGGACGGATATCGAACGCCACCTCGAACGTGAGCTCAGAGTCCGCGTCATAGCTCACCTTCGCCACCCGTGGAGCGCTGATCGGCTCCAGCTCCTTGGCCTTTACCGCCTCGTTGAAGGCAGTGTCGATCAACTTCTGCTGCGTCTGCCGGTCGATCTCCGCCGCAAAGCGCGACTCCAGGTGTGCCAGGGGCACCTTCCCTTTCCGGAAACCTGGAATTCGGACCCGCTTGGAGAGCTGCTTGGCGACCTTCGCCCGTTCCGACTTCACCCGACCCTCGGGTACCGTGATGACGAGCTTGCGGCTCCAAGCCGCCGTCTCCTCGACGGAGATTTGAAGATTGGTTGTAGCTTGGGACACAGATTTCCGCCTGTCCGTGACGCCGCTGCGAGAAGTGCGAAAGGGGGGACTCGAACCCCCACGGCCAAATGGCCACCAGCTCCTAAGGCTGGCG
>JBDHKT010000173.1:0-4949 GCA_039586255.1 Gemmatimonadota bacterium
GGCCATCGCCGACAGGCGGACGAACTGTCTGCGACTGATTTCTCCGCTCGGGGATTCGGTGTCCTCGGTCGGTCGTTTCATAACGCCCTCCGGACGATATTTGGCTATAGGACACACTACGCAGTATGTGGGCTCGCTGATTCACGGACCAGAGGGGCCACGGCGACCCGCTCCCCAACAGGCCCCGCAGCCGACGTGTGCAAGCCCCGGGGCCTGAATCGTCTCCCTACTTGGAAGGAGAGGTTATGCGAACCGGCACCGGGCCCGGCCCGGTCAAGAGAGGGAGCGATAATCATGAAATACCAACCGGTCACACTCATCGCCCTTGTAGTACTGGGCTTATTCTCCTGCACGGCACCCGCCCTCCGGCAAGAGGACACGGCGGACGAAACGGAGCAGGATCCCGCAGCCGTCACGCCGCAGGCCGTGCCGATCTCGGCCACCGAGATGCAGGAGCGCGGCAAGGCCGCCGCCGACGCCGTCGGCGGTGTGCGCTACGACCTACAGGGCCGTTACAACCCCAACTTCAATACCGAGTCATACGACCACATCGCAGAGAACGTGTTCATCAGCGTGGCCGCCAACCCGCTGTCGACGTTCTCCATCGATGTCGACCGCGCGTCGTACAGCAACGTGCGGCGGTTCATCAACCACGGTCAGCGGCCACCGATAGACGCCGTACGAATCGAGGAATTGGTCAATTACTTCCACTACGATTACCCGGACCCCGACGGCGAGCACCCGTTCTCGATCACCACCGAGGTGACGGACGCACCCTGGAACCCGATCCACAAGCTGGTCCGCATCGGTATCCAGGGAGAGAGGATCGATACCGAGAACCTGCCGCCCAGTAACCTCGTATTCCTGCTCGACGTCTCGGGCTCCATGCAGTCGCCGGACAAGCTGCCGCTCTTGAAGGCATCGTTCCGCATGCTGGTGAACGAGCTGCGGCCGCAGGACCGGGTCGCCATCGTGGTCTACGCCGGCGCGGCGGGCCTGGTGCTCCCGTCGACAGCGGGCGACGAGAAGGACACGATCCTCGGCGCGATCGAGGCGCTCGAGGCGGGCGGCTCGACGGCGGGCGGCGAAGGGATCATCCTGGCCTACAAGGTCGCCCTCGAGAACCACATCGACGGCGGCAACAACCGCGTCATCCTGGCAACCGACGGTGACTTCAACGTCGGCGCCTCGAGCGATGCCGAGATGGTCCGGCTCATCGAGGAAAAGCGCGAGCAGGGTACCTTCCTAACGGTGCTCGGTTTCGGTACGGGCAACCTGAAGGACTCGAAGATGGAGCAGCTGGCCGATTACGGGAACGGCAACTTCGCCTACATCGATAACCTGATGGAGGCCCGGAAAGTGCTGGTCACCGAGATCGGTGGCACGCTGCTCACCATCGCTAAGGACGTGAAGATCCAGGTCGAGTTCAACCCGACCCGCGTGGCGGCCTACCGCCTGATCGGTTACGAGAACCGTCTGCTGGCAAACGAGGACTTCAACGACGACACGAAGGACGCCGGCGAGCTGGGTGCCGGTCACTCGGTGACCGCCCTCTACGAGGTGATCCCGGTGGGCGTCGACAGTCCCTTCGAGATTCGCGGTGTCGATTCGCTGCGCTACCAAACGCCGGGGACGACGACTTCAACCTCCGACTCACCGGAGCTGATGTTCGTCAAGCTCCGCTACAAGGCGCCCGACGGCGACGAGAGCCGGCTCATCCAGCAGCCAGCGCTCGACTCGCCTGACGAGCCGTCTATCGACCTGCGGTTCGCAGCGGCGGTGGCCGGGTTCGGGATGATCCTCAGAGAGTCGGAGTACTGCGGCGCCGACTGGACGCTGGCGGATGTCCTCGCACTGACCCGTGGCTCGACCGGCGAGGACGCCGAGGGCTACAGAGCCGAGTTCGTACGGCTGGTCGAGGCGGTCAACTCGATGGAGCTGCTGGCCCAGGCATCGTACTAGTTGCCGGCGATCGGTATAAGACTCGACATTCGACAGCCGACATTCGACAGCCGATTCTTCAGCTTGTTTTCGACTAACGACGCCCAACTCACGACGTTCGACGTCCAGGGTTGGGCGTCGGTCGTCGGTCGCTTAGGACAAGCCGAAAACCGGTAGTCGGCTGTGGGCTGTCGGTTGTCGAACAGACCCCCGGCAAACCCTTGTACTTCACCGTACGTCTAATACGATAGCCCCAGCCGGTCACGCCAAGGAGCCCTAAGTCATGAAGACCTGCGGAACCGGCGCCGTCCTTCTGGCGGCACTCTTCCTTTTCTCATCATCAGCCGCAGCACAGACCATCCACGAGGCAGCCGGGGAAGGCGACGACGCCGCCGTCAGGGCGCTACTGTCACAGAATAACAGCCTGGTGGATAGCCGGGACGATCAAGAGTGCACGCCGCTGCACCACGCTGCGGTCCGCGGACACACCGATCTCGTCGCCCTGCTCGTCGATGCCGGCGCCGACGTCGACGCCCAGAACCACTCGGGCGAGACGCCGCTGCACTGGGCGGTGATCCGCAACCGGAAGGGAGCCGTAGAAGTTCTCATCCGCCGCGGCGCGGAGACGGAGCTCCGGGAAGATTACGGTAGAACGCCGCTGCTCTGGGTGGCGCGCGAGACCGGGAACGCCGAAGTGGCCGCAGTGCTGATCGGCGGCGGCGCCGACGTCATGGCTCGAGACAGGTACGGAGACACGCCCCTCAACCTGGCAGCCTGGCGCGGCTTCGCCGACGTCATCGACCTGCTGCTCGAAGCCGGCGCCGAGGTACCGACGGCTGGCCAGACGGCGCATGACCTGACGATGTTCTCCGCCGAGCGCGGGCTGGGACGGCTGTTCGGGATGCTCGCGGAAGGGGGAGCCGATCTGAGTGTGCGAAGCGCCACCGGCGGCAGCCTCCTGCACCCCGCATCCGAGGGCGGATCGGGGGAGATCGTCGAGATCCTGCTGGAGAAGGGACTCGACGTCAACGAGAGAGACAACTACGGCCTCACACCTCTCCATTACGCCGCCGAGAAGGGGCGGAACGAGGCCGCGGAGACGCTCATCGATAGCGGTGCGGACCTCGAGGCACGCAGCCTGGCCGGAGCCACGCCGCTCAACCTGGCCGCCAGGTACGATCGCGATAGCACTGTCGCACTGTTGCGCGCGCGCGGTGCGAGCCCGGAACCGCCGGCCTTCCCTCTCCTCGAAGGACCGTACTTCGGTCAGACACCACCCGGCTCGGATGCCGTCCTGTTCGCCCCGGAGATCGTTTCGTCACACCGGTTCGAGCACGGTACCGTCGCTTTCTCTCCGGACGGCGACGAGGCGCTCTGGGGATCGGCCTACCCGATCACGACGACGGGCTACGGAACCGGAATCATGATGACCTCGAGCCTGGAGGACGGCCGCTGGACTCCGCCGCACAAGGCCGCCTTCTCGGAGCTGGGCCACGGAGACGACGTTCCGTTCTTCGCGCCCGACGGCAGCAGGCTGTTCTTCATCTCGAGTCGTCCCATAGATGGTGCCGGCAGGGCCGAGCGGATCTGGTACATGGACCGGACCGAGCACGGCTGGTCGGAGCCGCGTCCGATCGAAGGCGGCCCCAACACGCAGGACCTGCACTGGTTGTTCTCCGTCGCTGCCAGCGGCAACCTCTACTTTGGCTCCGGTGCAGCCGGCGGCCACGGGATGGGCGACATCTACGTTTCACGTTTCGTCGATGATCGTTACGCAGATCCCGAGAACCTGGGCGACGTCATCAACACGGAGCACAGCGAAGGATCCCCGTACATCGCGCCGGATGAGAGCTACCTTATATTCCAGACCAGTGGACGGCCCGATGTGATCGGCGGACCCGACCTGTTCATCGCCTTCAAAGACGGTGACGGGAACTGGACGCAGCCCGTGAACATGGGCGAGCCGGTGAATTCCAGGTCGTCGGAGATCTGCCCGATGGTCTCGCCGGACGGTAAGTACTTCTTCTGGAACAGTTTCAGGAACGGGAGCGCCGACAACTACTGGATCGACGCGAAGATCATCGCGGAGCTGAGGGCTGAGGCTCTCCAGAGGGGAGACGGACAGATTCCGATCCTCTTTCCGCAACCTTTTGATGATATGCTGCATCTAAGAGTTGGTGACACCCCAGAGAACGCACCTCCATGACCATACTTGCTTTTGCGCTCGTTATTCAGGCAGCAGCACCACAGACCGAGGCGACGGGCCAGACCGTGGCAGCGATGCTGACGCACGGGGACGGCCGTATACCGCCACAGATCACCGCGACCTACGTGGACCAGGCACCCGACCTGGACGGGCGGCTGGACGATGCGGCGTGGCAGGGCGCCATGATCGTGTCGGGCTTCACCCAGGTCGAACCGGAGGACGGGGCGGCGCCGAGCGAGCGTTCGGAGATCTTCATCGTCCACGACGGAAGCGCCCTCTACATCGGCGCACGGCTCTACGACAGCGATCCCGAGGCGATCGTTCGCCGCCTCGGTAGGCGCGACACCTACACATCGAGCGATGAGTTCTGGGTCATCATCGACTCGTATCACGATCACCGCACGGCATTCCGCTTCTCGGTCAACCCGGCCGGCGTGCGGAGCGATGAAGTGGCGACGAACGACGACATGCACGGCGATAATTCCTGGGAGCCTGTGTGGGCCGTGGCCACACGGGTGGACTCGTTGGGCTGGGTCGTGGAGATGCAGATCCCTTTCTCTCAGCTCCGTTTCTCGGGAGGCGATGAGCAGGTGTGGGGGATCAACTTCGCGCGTAGGGTTTTCCGCAAGAACGAGAGGGTGCGCTGGAGCTGGGTGCCAAACACCGAGCAGGGCTACGCGTCCAACTTCGGGCATCTGGTCGGGCTGCAGGACATCCCGGCGCCGCGGCGGCTCGAGCTGCTACCGTACACCGTCGGCACCGCCGACTACAAGGAGGGCATCGATCCAGACAACCCGTTCAC
>JBDHKT010000174.1:0-4939 GCA_039586255.1 Gemmatimonadota bacterium
ACTCGGGAACTGGTGAAGGGGAATAGGAATCCGAGGAATCCGAGGCATCCGAGGAATCCGGGAATCCGGGAATCCGGGATTCCCTACATCCCCGATTCCTCGGATTCGCCACTCCCAATCCCTGAATTCCGAGTTCTTGAATCCCCGAATCCCGGACTCCCAACGCCCCGTTTCACGTGAAACGCGATGCCCCCATAGGTGGGGTCTCGGGCCGGGATGTTACACCACCGGTCGTGGCCGCGCGGCGAAGCCGTTTCACGTGAAACATTCGCCCTTTCCTCGCCCCCTTATCTCCGGTATAATTCGTCCGGACCTGAGCCCACCCCGCCTCGCTCCGTCCGGGCCGGTGTTCAATGTCGAGAGTCATAGCTATCGCCAATCAGAAGGGTGGCGTCGGAAAGACGACGACCGCCATCAACCTCGGCGCCTGCCTCGCCGTCGCCGAGCGCTCCACGCTTGTTGTCGACGCGGATCCCCAGGGCAACGCCACCGCCGGACTGGGGGTCGATCGCGATGAGTTGAGCGGGTCGATGTACGATGTGTTGCTGGAGGGGCTGGCCGCCGTGGAGACTGTCATCCGGGGCGTGCACTTTGCCGCCCTCGACCTGCTACCCTCGCACCGTGACCTGCTGGGGGCCGAGGTTGCCATGACCGGCAGGCAGGGGCGCGAGACGCTTTTACGCCAGGCCCTGGAGCCACTCAGGGATCGGTACGAGTACGTCATCATCGACTCGCCGCCGTCCCTCGGACTACTCACGGTGAACACCCTGGCGGCTGCCGATACGGTGTTGATTCCGATCCAGTGCGAGTACTACGCCCTCGAGGGGCTCACGCAGCTCCTCAACACAGTGCGCCTGGTACAGCGCGGGTTGAACCCGGGCCTGCAGATCGAGGGTGTCCTCTTGACGATGTTCAACGACCGGCTGAACCTCTCCCGGCAGGTCGCCGATGAAGCTCGCGAGTACTTCGGGCCGAAAGTGTTCCGGACCTCGATCCCTCGGAACATCAGGCTGGCGGAGGCGCCGAGCTTCGGGAAGCCCATCTTGACCTACGACGTTCTCTCTTCGGGCGCGGCGAGCTATCTTGCGTTGGCAAAAGAACTTATGAGCAGGAACGGCAGTGGCTAAAAAACAGCAGAAGCGACTCGGCAAGGGGCTCAGCGCGCTCCTGGGCGACTATATCCCCGAAGATGCGCCAGGCCGTGGTGAGGTACAGCAGGTCGTGACCGCGGAGCTGCGGCCGAACCCGTTTCAGCCGCGCCAGGCGATGGATCGCGAGGGGCTCGAGGAGCTAGTCGCCTCGATCAAGGAGAACGGACTTCTCCAACCGGTCTTGGTTCGGCCCGTGGCGGATGGTGGTTGGGAGGTGGTCGCCGGTGAGCGTCGCTTCCGGGCGGTGAAGGAGCTCGGTTGGGATCACGTTCCTGTCGTGGTTCGTGATGTCGATGATCGGACGATGATTGTCCTGGCGCTCATCGAGAACTTGCAGCGCGAGGACCTCAGCCCGCTCGACGAGGCACACGCCTACCGTCGGCTTGTCGAGGAGTTCGGCCTCACGCAGGCGCAGGTGGCGGGGCGGGTCGGCCGCGATCGATCGACGGTCGCCAACACGATTCGCCTGCTGGGCCTCCCGGAGGCGGTCCGCAAGTTGTTGGGCGACGGCGACATCTCGGCGGGCCACGCCCGGGCGCTGCTGGGGCTCAGCGACGAGAAGCGCGTAATCGAGCTAGCGCGGGCAGCGGCTCGAGACGGCCTGTCCGTCCGCGAGGTGGAGGAGCGGGTCCGCCAGCGGCGCACGACCAAGGCCCGCAAACCGAAAGCGGTGTCGGCCGACGCTCGGGCCGGCGCTTTCGCGGCGAAGGCGGAGCAGGCGCTGGCCCGGGCTCTGGGCACGACGGTTCGGGTGAAGCTGGACGGGGCGAATCGCGGTCGCATCGAGATCCCGTTCCGCGACGCCGAGGACTTCGAGCGCGTGGTCGAGGTCATCGTCGGCGTCGGCGGCATCGTGTGAGCAAGAGAATATGAAAGAGAACGACGGCGGCTACACGATCGTCCTCGTCCCCAGCGACACCGAGCGAACCCGCAGTATTCGTTTGACGCCGCGGGGGCTGCGGATCGGCGCCGCTCTGGCCACCGCGGCGGGGCTCGCACTCGCGTTGCTGCTCGGTAGCTGGTGGTACTTCGCAGCCCAGACGGCGCGGATCCCCGAGCTCGAGCGGCAGATCGCACACCTCGAGGCGGATAACGCAAAGGTCCAGCAGTTGGCCGGTAACCTCGCTCAACTCCAGGAGGAGTACGACAAGATCCGCACGATGTTGGGAGGCGACATCCTGGCGGTGAGCGCGGCCCCCGAGATACTGCCGTCGGAGGGACCGGGAATGTCGGATGAAGGGTCTCCCGGCACGGGCCTGTCGCCGGAGATCCCAACCAGCTGGCCGCTCGCCGCCGCCGGCTACGTGACCCGAACATTGGAGGCGGCCCAGGACGGGCCGCACCCCGGCATCGACATCGCCGTGGCGCAGGACTCCTATATTCGCGCCAGCGGAGCCGGCGTCGTCGCCGAGGCGAGGGCCGACTCGATCTACGGACTGTTCGTTTTGATCGAGCACGGGAACTCTGGCTACGAATCGATGTATGGTCATGCGTCCCGGCTCTTCGTCGCTCCGGGAGACACGGTACTTCAGAACCAGGTGATCGCCCTGTCCGGAAACACGGGGCGCTCGACCGCGCCGCACCTGCATTTCGAGATCCTGCAGGACGGGCGGCCCATAGATCCATTCACTCTGGTACAACAAAGATCAGGATCAGGTTCGTGAGTTTGCCCTATGATTGGACGTGACAAGAAAACCGCTGAGGACCAGAAAAAGCCTATGGCCAAGATCGAGCGTGATACTGGAGATGCCGCGATCTCACTCATCGCTCCCGGCATGAACATCGTCGGCGACTGCGAGACCGATGGCACTATTCGCATCGAGGGCCGCGTCGAGGGAACAATCCGCGCCGGTAAATCGGTAGTCGTCGGCCGCAGCGGGGAAGTGGTTGGCGACATCATCACCCAGGATGCCGTGGTCAGCGGTCGCGTGAGCGGCAATATCGCTGCCGACAGTCGACTCGAGCTTCAATCGACTTGCGACATCCAGGGCGAGCTGCGCAGTCGCCGTGTCCAGCTCGACGAGGGTGCCCGCTTCAACGGGCAGGTCCACATGGAGGACAGTGGTGGCTCCAAGGTGGTGAAGCCTGCCGTCAAGCCGGTTGCTCCAGAGATCAAAGCCCAGGGCCCCCACCCGGCTCCGGGTGGCGATTAGTAGCCTCTTTGCTTCGCAAGGCGGACGACGGGGCGGTCCGCGCTAGCGCGGCTGCCTTTCGCGTCCAGCGGGCGCGATTCTCCCCAGGCTAACCCCATGGCACATAAGACTTTACGGGGTTTTCCACAAAAGTTTCCCACTCCTCCCGGTTCGGCCGTGGAGGGCTGTGGAGTAAGAGTACGGAGCTTTGAGGGTCATGCAGAAACGCAGGAAAGGTAGCGCTACGAAGAGACGGCCGAGGCCGAAGGCGAAGGTCAAGCACGTGGATCGGCGTGGCCCCGGACCTACCACCGAAGACGAACGTCTCTTCAGTCGCCGAGTCGCGGACTTCGAGGCGGCGGAGGCTGTGCCACCCGAAGTCGGGCGGTTGCCCGAGGGATTCGAGCCCATCCGCGAAGAAACGCTCCGAGATCCGTGGCGTGTGTTTCGGATCATGGGCGAGTTCGTCGACGGCTTCGAATCGCTGGCGCGCGTCGGCCCGGCGGTTTCGATCTTCGGGTCGGCGCGCACCGCGCGCAAGGATCCCGACTACCAGGCTGCGACCAAGACCTGTCGGCTGCTGGCCGAGGCCGGCTTCGCCATTATGACCGGCGCGGGCCCCGGAATAATGGAGGCGGCCAACAAGGGTGCCCAGCAAGGCGGCGGCCTCTCCATCGGGTTGAACATCGAGTTGCCTTTCGAGCAGGACATCAATCGCTACGTCGACCTGAGCCTCACCTTCCGTTATTTCTTCGTGCGCAAGACGATGTTCGTCCGCTACTCCGAGGGGTTCGTCATCTTCCCGGGGGGCTACGGAACGATGGACGAGCTGTTCGAGGCGTTGACGCTCATCCAGACCGGCAAGGTGCACAACTTCCCACTCGTCATGTACAACAACCGCTACCACTCCTCGCTCATGCGGTGGCTGAAGAACAGCATGCTGGCCGAGGGTAAGATCTCGCCGGAAGACCTAGACATAATCGTCACGGCGAGCTCACCGGAGCAGGCGGCCCAGATCATCGTAGACGCGCAGAACGCCCGTAACGGGAGCGGGTAGAGCTAGGGATTCTGGGATTCAGGGATTCAGGGAGTCGGGAGCTGGGACTCGGGAGCTAGGAATCCGAGGCATCCGTGGAATCCGGCAATCCGGGAGTCCTGGAGGTGGTTTACGTCCCAAGCCTCTTCATCGACCTTCCCAGGTCATTCCCAACCTCCCCGATACCTCGGATTCCACGGATGCCTCGGATTCACAACTCTCCAATTCCCGAATCCCGAGTCCCGAATCCCGGAACTCGGGAATCTCCGAATCCCCGATTCCCTTGCACCCGCGGGCAGCCCTCCTCTAGCTTCGTTCCGATTCCTGGCCCCAGCCCCCAAGGCGAGTGACGATGCCGAACAACTCGGAGCAGAACTCCAGTCAGTACCTGCGCGGAGAGCGGATCGACCCATCGCCGATCACCGGCGATGAGCGGGTCGCTGACCTGATCGATGGCGCCTTCCTGGCCTACAACGCGGGCCGTCTTCGGGAGGCGTGCCGTCTGTTCGTGGAGCGGATACTCGAGCCCGATGTGACGGTGGGCCTCAGCCTCAGCGGAGCGCTCACACCGGCGGGCCTCGGCATGTCGGCGCTGATCCCGCTGGTCGAGGCGGGCTTCG
>JBDHKT010000175.1:0-4933 GCA_039586255.1 Gemmatimonadota bacterium
CCCAACGCGCGGGCACGGCCATCGAGGGGCCGTACCGGACGCCCGAGTCCGACAGTCCCCAACAGCTTGATCTGCCCCGCTGCCTGTGCGGGAGCAAGCGCACCGTAGGCAGCCAGCAGCAAAGGGAGCCAGCGGCGGGCGCTCACGGTAACCTGAACCCGACCGGCGGGGTGAATACAACGCGGAGGACGGGGGTGAAGGCCGGGTCACCGTCGATGGCCCCGAACTCCCAGAAACCGAAGGTCGCTGCCGCTGGTGTCGGTCGGATCAGGAACCGCAGCAGAGGCACCGAGTCCGGCGATGCCTCGGCCCAATCAATCAGCAGCCGAGTGAGATCGAAGCGCAGGGTGTCACCCGTCGCTATAGAATCCGGGAACACAACCAGTCCGCCCCCGGGAACGAAGTTGCCTACCGGCGTCCTCGGGCCGAACACCAGGAAGTTGTCAACGAGCGCGTAGGTCGATGTCTGGAACGGGTCTTCGGCTTGGAACGGCGGAGGCAGCTGGTCGAGGCTGACGACCAGAAGCTGCGCTGTGTTGATGGTCGAGCCGCGGAGCGGATACAGCTCGCTCGATCCCAGAACCGGCACCGAATCGGGGATTACGAACTGGGTGTAGGCCCGCCACCCTTCCACACCTCCGACGCGAAGGATGCCCTCGATGGTCTCCGTGCCCGTCGGGTCGAAGATGAACGTCTCGGCCGTCGCGAACGAGTTGGCCGCCACTGCCGTGTCCGGATTGTCGACCGGTATCATGTTGTAGTCGAGCCTCGCTCGCGACAGCCAGGTATGACCGGAATCGGCGACAACCACGGCAAGACCCGTGTTCACCTCGAGGGAATCGGCCCACAGCTTGAGCAGCGAATCGGAGGCTTCCCCCAGCCAGAAGACGAGGGAGTCGGGCATCTCGGCCGTCGTGTCTGTGACGATGAGCGCCAGTGTATCCTCGGCGAGAATCGTCGGCCCCAGCGATCCACCAGGACCTCCCACCCACGGTATGGCGACGCCCGGCGTATCGACGGCGAACTCCCAGGTGGCCGAGATGTCCCATTCCTGCTGTACCTCGACGAGCCGCAGGATCATCATTCCGGCCGCCGGGAGGAACGTTTGGGTGCTGTCGACGCCTATCACGACACGCGCCGAGTCGTAGGCCTCCACTTCCGAGATGGAGCCGGGAATCGTGACCTCGACATCGACGTTGTTGTACTGGATGAGGCCGCGGGTGGTCCCCACCGGTGCGCCGCCCACGACCTGGATATAGCTGGTGACCCCCGCCCTCGTGAAGCCGCCGAACGCCGTGTCGGCCCAGTCGCTCAACACGCTCGTGTCGAGCAGCGTCTCCAGGGTGGGCGACGAAGGGCCGGGCGCGGCCTCGGGATCCACATTGACGATCTCGTCCCGCTCGCACGCGGTGAGCACGAGCGCCGCCATCGCCAACCGAACCGGGGAGAACCCAACCCTCACTCGGCGTCCCCTTCCCCCGCGTCTCCCTCGGTCACCGGCCGGTTCGCCAGGCTCACGTAGCGGATCCGCAGGTCGGAGAGTGCAGCCTGAAGCAGCTGCCCCTCTTCATCGCTGAGGTTGCCCTGCGTCTTCTCCTCCAAGACGGCCAACGTATCGATCAGCTGTCGGGCGCCGGTCAGGCCGTCGGAGGCTCGCTTGCGGATCTCCTCCTCCGACAGCTTCTCGGTCTGCGCCTCCGCCGCCGACGGATCGATCAATATCTCCACCTGGCTGAGCACGGCGATCGCCGAGGCCGCCAGCCCTGCGACCAGGTTGTTGAAATCGACCTTACCCTGTGATTCCTCGTGCATATGCCTTCCCTACCCCAGACTCTCAGCTTTGTGCGTCGACGTTGTAGCGACGCGGCAGGCGACGTGAGAGGCCCGTAAGAACATCGTACGTGATGGTGCCGCAAAGATCCGCAACGGCCTGCAGGCTCGTGGCGGCATCGGGCGGCCCACCGATGACCGTGCAAACCGAACCGGGGACTATGCCATCGAGGCCGGTGATGTCAACGACGATGACGTCCATGCAGACGCGGCCGATGATCGGCGCCTGCCGCTCACCGAAGGTCACGACACCCTTGTTCGACAGCTCACGTGGCACACCGTCGGCGTAGCCTATGGCGAGCGTCGCCCAACGCGAGGGGTGCTCGGCCCTGAACGTCGCCCCGTAGCTTGCCGTCCAACCTTCCGGCACATCGCGAACAGACGTCACCCGGGCACGCACGGTGACCACCGGCCGCGGAAGGATCGCTTCATTCCCTCCGGTCCCACCGTAGAGGAAAAGACCCGGTCGCAACAGGTCCGCAGCGTACTCCGGCCAGCGCGTCGCAGATACGCTCGCCGCCAGATGCCGCACGCCACCCAGGTTTTCGGGGAACGCTCTGACACACTCCTGGAAGCGCTCCCACTGCTCCCGCGAGGGCGTCTCGTCCTCTTCGTCAGCAGAATGGAAGTGGGCGAAGGTTCCCTCCCACTCGAGATCGTTCTCGCAGGCTTCCAGAACACGAGGCAGCCACCGTGCGGCGGCGGCGTGGTGGAAGCCGCAACGGCCGATACCCGTGTCGATCTCCAGGTGGAAAGGCAGACGCCGGTCGACCCTCTGGGCGCAGGCCCGGTAACGTTCCAGCGCCTCGAGATCGCCGATACCGGGCGTCAGAGAGGCTTCAGCGGCCAGATCCAGCTCATCCGGTGTGCTGAAGAGGAGGACTATCCGGCGCTGGATCCCCCGCTCGCGCAGCTCCAGCCCCTCAGCGAGGGCAGCCACGCCGTAGCCCCACGGCTCCCGGGGCTCCAGAGCACGGACCGCAGGGCAGACGCCGACGCCGTAGGCATCCGCCTTGATCACCGGCAGCATGCCGACCTGCGGCTTGGCCCGCTCCTGCAGGCTGTCGTAGTTTGCAACGAGCGCAGCCAGGTCCACGTCGACCCAGGCACGCACGCTGGACAAGTCTTGTGTACCCATCGATTAAGTATCGGCCGTCAGTATATCCGGCCGCCATCACGGATGCAAGAAATGCCTGATAATAGGGAACTCCCGCAAGGCGGCGCCCCGTCTGAATCCGGCGTCCTCGACCGGGCACTCGACCTGGTCCGCTTTCTCCGTGCCGGCTGCCCGTGGGACGCCGCCCAGACGCCGGTCTCACTCACACCCTACCTGCTGGAAGAGTCGCTGGAGCTGGCCGAGGACATCATCGAGGGCGCACCCGACGACAAGCTGCGCAGCGAGCTCGGTGACCTGCTGCTCAACGTCGCATTCCAGATCGTGCTGGCCGAAGAGCGCGGCGCCTTTAACGCCGAAGACGTTGTAGCGACTCTGGAAGCCAAGATGCGACGGCGGCACCCGCACCTCTACGGCGATGCCGAGGAGCGCCCCCATTGGGAAGCGGAGAAGGCCAACGAGCGGAGTAGCGACGACGTCTTCGCGGGGCTGGCACGCCGCCTCGATCCGCTCTCCCGCGCCCAGCGGCTTCAAGACAGGGCGGCCGGCGTCGGCTTCGACTGGGAGCACCCCAAAGATGCGTTCGCAAAGGTGCAGGAGGAATCCGAGGAAGTGGCCGCCCACCTGGACAGCGGCGAACGCGATCCCCTGGAGCAGGAGATCGGCGACCTGCTGTTCGCCTGCGTCAACGTCGCACGGCTCTCCGATCTGCATGCCGGCACGGCACTACGCCTGGCGAACGCAAAGTTCGAGAGGCGCTTCAAGCGAATGGCGGAGGTGGCGAGGGAGCGTGGCTTGGTCCTGGGCGAAGCGAGCCTCGAGGAACTCGATGCGATCTGGGACGAGATCAAGGAGGGTGGTCAGTAACCGGTGGCCGGTGCGTCGGTGCGGCGCTAGGCGGTAACTTCGATAGTCGGAATACTACCGGCTACCGACGTACCGACGTACCGGCTACTATCTGCCCGATAGCGGGCGCCGGCCCGAAAACTACGGATACAGCCTATTCAGCGTGCGCGGAAACGCAATACACTCCCGTATATGGGCGACGCCGCAGATCCAAGCGACGGTGCGCTCCAGACCCAACCCGAACCCGCTGTGCGGGTAGGTCCCGTAACGACGCAGGTCCAGATACCAACCGTAGGCCTCTTCCGGTAGACCCTCTTCGCGGATTCGCGCCAACAGCCTGTCGTAATCGTCCTCGCGCTGGCTGCCACCGATGATCTCGCCGTAGCCCTCGGGCGCGATCAGGTCGTCGCACAGCACGGTCCGCGGTTCCTCCGGGTTCTCCTTCATGTAGAAGGCCTTGGCCTGCTTGGGGTAGTTGTAGCCGAAGCCGGGCAGCTCGTACTCCTGCGCGACCAGCGTCTCGTCCTCGGCGCCCAGATCGTCACCCCACTGGATCGACGAGCCGAGCGACTGGACTCGCTCGATCGCCTCGGTATATGAGAGGCGCGGGAATGGCGGCCGAACCGACTCCAACTTCGATAAGTCACGCTCGAGGTCGTTCACGAGCAGCTCGCGACACCGCTCTACCGCCCGCTCAACGATGTAGCAGACGAGCTCCTCCTGGATGCGCATGTTGCATTCGCTATCGCACCAGGCGATCTCCGGCTCGAGCATCCAGAACTCGGCAAGGTGACGGCGCGTCTTCGATTTCTCGGCCCGGAACGTCGGACCGAAGCAATAGACTCGACCCAGCGCCGCCGCGGTCGCCTCGTTGTAGAGCTGACCCGTTTGAGCGAGATAGGCGGTGCCGAGATCGAAGTACTCGGTCTCGAAGAGAGTGCCCGCCTCCTCACCGATCGACCCGGTGAGGATCGGCGTGTCGACGTTCACGAAGCCCTGCTCGTACAGGAAGTCGCGAATCGCCTTCACCACTTCGTCCCGCACTCGCATGATCGCCACCTGCCTGGGCGTTCTCAGCCACAGATGGCGATGCTCGAGCAGAAAGTCGACGCCGTGCTCCTTGAGCTGGATTGGATACTCTTC
>JBDHKT010000613.1:0-2065 GCA_039586255.1 Gemmatimonadota bacterium
GCACTGGACCCGCCCTTCCTCGAGCTTGTGCCAGTACTTGGTCGGTACAACCGATTCCACGACCTCGTGCATGGTCCTACTATAGGTCCGCTGCTGCCAGGCCGACAGCGGTTAGAGCGACTGGAGCATCTCGGCGATGTTGGAGAAGCCGCGCGTGTCGAAACGATCCCAGCCCGCCTGGGCCATCGCGCTCAACTCTCCGCTGCGCCGAAGTGTCTCCAGCGTTCCATCGAGCTCTGATGCCGCGCGTCTATCTGCCACTACTCTCGCAACGCCGTTTGCCAGCAGCACCTCGCGATTCAACGGCGCGAAACTTCCTATAGACGGACCGACGACGAACATCGGCAGGCCGAGACCGAGCGCCCAGTGCGTTCTTTCGTGCGAGGGTGCGACGAAGTAGTCGAAGTCCCCGAAGGATCTCTGCGTGAACTCGTTCAACTCCTGCCGCCCGTCGTAAAGACACAAAGTGGCCCGAGGCTCCTCGCCGAGCGTTTCAGCCAGGCGCGCCGCCAGAGCGCCCGCCCGGCGCGCGAAGATCAAGACTCGACCTCCGGTCGAGACGACAGATGTCGCTACGGCGGCCAGCGACTCGACGTGCGCGCGCGGCTCCGCACCCGACGAGAAGAACGCGCCGCAGAGCGGGGCCGACCCGGCGAGTCGATCAAGTCTGGCATGGAAGGCGACCTCCGCCTGCACGACGAGCGCCGGCTCGATGCACAGCCCCGACACGAAGAGGCTCTCCGCATCGATGCCCGCGGCGATGAACGCGTCCGCCGTACCCGCGGTTGGGACTATGGTGCGGTGCCGGCCTTTGACCCACGACTCTCGTGGCGCCGCGAGCTCGCCGTGCTGGTCTGCTTGTTTTTCAGAATCGCGGCGAGGATGGGATGGGCCACCACGAGCGGTACTGGATCGTCGACGTAGGTACGCCGCAGCGGCCTGCCCATGACGCCCTGCAGGGTTCCGCCACGATTGTAGTCGCCGCTCGCCCGCAGGCGGTTGTAGATCGCCGAGAGCGCGGGGCTGCGACCGCCGCCCTGGTACACGGATCGCGCCAGGCTCCAGGCGGCTCGGGCGGCGCCGGACGTCTCGGCGAAGACGTCGGTGACGTTGCCGACTCGTTCGGGCGGCAGGCACTCGACGATCCCGTCGAGATAGTGGGGGTGCCCCCGCCCGATGCCTGTATACAGGAAGTTGATTCGACCGGTCATGCCGCGCGCCCCGCCCATGTCGCTGCCAATATGCCACCGGCCAACGCAGCTCGAAACCGCACCAAAAATTCGACCGTAGTGTGAAGGGTGCGGCACAGCTATCCGACCGGCTCGGCCGGTCGCTGAGGCACCGGGGGCGTAAACCACAAGCGGAAGGATCTCTGTCATGCTTGATACCTTCAGGCAGGACTCGGCGTATGCGCTACGCACGATGCGTCGCAATCCCGGGTTCGCCGCCGTGGCGGTGATCACGCTGGCGTTGGGGATCGGTGCTAACACGGCGATCTTCAGCCTCGTAAGCCCGTACCTGTTCAGGGCCCTGCCGTTCGGTGACGCAGATCGGCTCGTCCACATGTTCCATATCGACTACGACCTCGGGTTCAACCAGGCGCGCTTCTCGCTGCCGCAGTACGCGGACTACAAGGCGAGCTTCGAGTCGTTCGAGGACCTCGGCGTCTACACCTACGCGGTCAAGAACGTTGCCGGCCACGGCGAGCCCGAGTCGGTGACCGTGGGCGGCGTCTCGGCCAACACGATGCACTTGCTGGGAGTCGAGCCCGCGCTCGGGAGAGGTTTCCTGCCGGACGAGGGCAGCCCCGGAGCCCAGCCGGTGGCCATCCTATCGCACGGGCTCTGGCAGCGCCGCTACGCGGGCGACCGCGGCATCATCGGTCAGACGATCATGCTGGACGAGGTCCCGCATAACGTCATAGGTGTCATGCCCCGCGAATTCGTGTTCCCGTACGGCGGGGTCAAGATGTGGACCGCGCTGCAGGCCGAGCCGGCGACCGCCGATCGCACTGAGGGCAACTACCTCATCATAGGACGGCTTAAGCCGGGGGCGACCCTTGGGC
>JBDHKT010000176.1:0-5695 GCA_039586255.1 Gemmatimonadota bacterium
CGACGCGCGGTCCAGCTTCACCGGCATGAGGCGAGCAGAATCGCCGTAGGCCAGCAGGACGGCTAGTCGTTGGGTCCAGAGCCGACCCTGCTCGGCAGGGTCTGACTGTCCGAGCCTCAGGGCGGCGACACTGCCGTCCTCGCGGAGGCTCGGAGTCATGAAGACAGTCGGCCGTCGTGGTTCCTCGACCCAGCTGCGGCTCCAGGCTCTGAGGTCGAGCTCAGAGCGTGCATCGAGGACACCGATGAGATCCAGCCAGGTCGCGTTGTCGAAGGCCCATGCCGTAAGATACTCGCGCAACCCGTCCTGCAGAACCCCCTCCCCTAGCAGCTCCTCCAGGTGCTTCATCACTATCGGCGCCTTTTGATAGATGATCGCGCCGTAGAGCGTTCCGGCCTCACGCAGGTTGTCGAGTTCCTGGCGGATGGGGTTGGCACCTAAGGTTCGGTCGACCTCGTATGCGGCGGGATAGTGTGCAAGTAGGAAGCGGAGCTCGTGGTTCAGGTCTGGAAAGGACGGGTTGACGATCTTGGCCGCCATGAAACTGGCAAAGACCTCTTTCATCCAGACGTCATCGAACCACTCCATCGTCACGAGATCGCCGAACCACATGTGAGCCGTCTCGTGTGCGATGAGACTCGCTCGCCCGAGCATGTCGTTCTGAGTCGCCGACTCATCGAGCAGCAGCCTCGATGCCCGGTAGAGTATCGCACCTGGGTGCTCCATGCCTCCATACTGAAAGGAAGGGACCGCCACGAAATCGAACTTCTCGAACGGGTATCCGATCCCCGTGTATTCCTCCAGCCAATCGAGTGCCGACTCGTGAAGCTGGAAGATCCCGCCGCTCTCTCGCGTAACGACGTCGAACTCGCCGGCTACGAACGAGAAGAGATAGGTGCTGATCGGTTGCGTCTCTGTGAACGCATGGACCGCGCGGTCGCCGTCCGTTTCGGAAGACAGGAGCCCGCCGTTTGCGACCGCCCGCCAATCGGCGGGCACATCGAGGGTCAGCTCGAAGCGGGCCTTCAGGTTCGGCTGATCGAAACAGGGTATGGCGAAACGTGCTCGATCGGGCACGAAGAGGGTGTATAAGAATTCGCGATTGCGGTTCAGCGAAGCATCGCCGGCCAAGAACTCGATCTCGACAGAATTCTCGCCGACGACGAGGGCCTGCGCCGGGATCACGATGTGATCGTTGACCACATCGAAGCCGGTGGCCTCGAGATTCACGCGGACCGAGAGAACGCTTTCTCGCGGCTCGGCAAAGTCGACGACCAGCGACTCGCCTCCATCCCCGAGCTGGAACCGGAGGACCACGCGGCCGCGGATTCGCTGGTCAACGGAATCCGGGACCGTCAGGTGCAACTCGTAGCGTAGATCGGTCAGCAGGGCCGCTCTACGCTGGGCGAGCGCGTACGAGACGCCCGGCTCGGTGTGGGGGGCTCCCTCCCCCCGGCATCCGGCTGTCAGCGCAATAAAGAGGCCGAAAGCGATGGATTTCTTGAGTGCGCCTACCATATCGGGCAGTTACCCGGGCGGAGTGGCCGATGCCGTCGGGACCGTCGTCACTGCTGCGGTGCGACGAGCGTGTTGATATAGCCGGCCACCGCGTCGATGTTTCGATACCCGAGCCCATGGAGGCCCCAGTTGGGCATCTCACCTTTGTAGCCCACAAATATTCTGGACCGTAGCGAGTCCACCTCGTACGCGTAGGCCCAATCGGGGCTCATGAAGGACGGAACCTCTAGCCCCAACTGCACAGCGGCCTCGCCGTCGCCGCGCCCCTCGGCGCCGTGGCACTTCTCGCAACTTGCCTGCCAGACGATCGCGCCGCGCTGGATACGCGCATCCATGTCTTCCCAGCTAACGGTGTCAAACACCGTCGCGTCGTAGAGCCCTTCGGCGATCCTCACCGAGTCGGCCCGCGCAGCCTGTTCTCTCGCTTCTCTCTCAGCAGCACTCTCGCCGCCGCATCCTGCAAGTCCTACGAATACGAGACACGACAGCGCCAGGGCGAGTCTCCAACGCATGGCTGTCCCCCTATCGCTTGGGTAGTTGGCATTGATTCAGTAAGATAGGACAAGCGTTCGCTCCGCAAAATCCCTGGTTCGGCCCTGCCCAGGTAGTCTGGCTTTTGCGGCATCGCCGAAGGCGGCCTAGATTTTGCCCTCGAGCGCCAGGGCTCGCAGCGTGCAGCCGGTCGTCCCCGTACCTCTCATGCGCGAGGCGTTATGAAAGAAGCACCGAGCGAGAAGCGAAACGCCCAGTCCCTCGACACTGGCGGCCCACCCTGCGGCGAGGCTCAGCCCGACGGGGTGCCCTGCGAGGAGCTAGAGCGTGACTGCGAGGATTGCGATCAGGCAGAGCCTGAAGCCCGGGAGGTGTACAAGGCGCGGGGAAGCGACGAAGCCTGAGCACGGGCTCGCCACTTCACCTTCCTAATCCGGAAGTGCAAAGGCGACGAGGTAATCCCCCAGTGTCGTCTCTAGGCTGCCATGGCCACCGGCGGCAATGACCACATACTGCTTGCCGTCGGGCCTGATCCTGTAGGTCATCGGAGTGGCCTGACCGCCCGCCGGTAACCTGCCCTTCCAGAGCTCTTCTCCCGTCTCCACGTCGAAGGCACGCAGGTAATCGTCCATGGCAGCACCGATGAACACGAGGCCACCCGCCGTGACGATCGGCCCACCCAGGTTGGGCGTGCCCCATCCGATGGGCAACGGTACCGGCGCGATGTCTCGAATAGTGCCCAGGGGTACGTCCCAGCGCACCGATCCGTCGTCGAGGTTAATGGCAACCAGCTTTCCCCATGGGGGCGGTGTGCACGGTATGTCCCAGGGGGAGACGAGACCACCATCCCTATTCATCCCGTAAGGCGTTCCCTGCTGAGCGGTGAACTGGCCCTCGGCGTCGGGCGCTCGCCGAGCCTCGTCCCACTGATCCCGCGGGATCAGTCGGACCCAGCTGGCGAAACGGTTGAGCTTCACGAGCAGGATCCGGCGCTCGAGATCCACCGCCACGCCACCCCAGTTGGCTCCGCCGATCATGCTGGGGTATTCGAGGCTTCCTTCCAGGCTGGGCGGCGTGAAGATGCCCTCGTACCTGAGCGTCTTCATCTTGTCCCGACACTTCCCCTTGTCCCAAGGCGTGAGGCCCCAGGCAGAGTCGGGCGTCATCATCTCCGGCATGAGGGGCGGCGGCAGGACGGGGAAAGGCTGGGTAGCCCAGGCTTCTTCACCTTCGACGGTACTCGCCGGAACCGGACGCTCCTCCACCGGGAAGAGCGGCTCGCCGGTGTCGCGATGGAGGATGAAGATGTGCCCCATCTTCGTCGCCTGCACGACCGCAGGAATTTCCTCTCCATCACGGCGAATGGTTGTCAGCGTCGGTTGCGATGCGATGTCGTAGTCCCAAAGGTCGTGGTGGACGACCTGAAAGTGCCAGACGACCTCACCGGTCGAGGCCCGCAGGGCGACGACGGAGTTGGCGAACATGTTGTTCCCGAGTCGCTCGCCGCCGTAAAAGTCAGGCGCCGCGCTTCCGGTGGGAACGAACACCAGGTCGCGTTCCGGGTCGGAGGCAAGCGGAGCCCAGGCGTTCCCCGCCCCGACGCGTCGCGCCTGCTCCGGCCGCCAGGCGTCCCAGCCCGGCCGGTCAGAAGCACGGGGCACCGGTTGAAAACTCCAGCGCAGTTCGCCGGTACGCGCGTCGAAACCGCGGACATCTCCGCTTTCGACCTCGACGCGGCGGTTATCCCCCTGAGCCGACCCAACGACGACGACATCGCCCACGGCCACCGGGGGAGACGTGACCTCGTACTCGCCGATCTCGACCTCACCGACTCCCACTTTCAGGTCGACCTCACCGCCGTCGCCGAATCCCTGGCAGGGCTCGCCGGTCTGCGCGTCCAGGGCGAGCAGTCGGGCGTCGAGGGTGGCGAAGAAGATCCTCCTCTGACAGGCCTCACCTTCACGCCGCTGGGAATCCACCCACGCTTCCACGCCCCGGGACACCAGACTCTCGGAGTAGCCCTCGTCCAGATCGATTCGCGGATCGTGGCTCCAGAGCTCGGCGCCGGTCTCCGGATCCAGAGCGATGATGCGACTGAATGGCGTGCTGACGTAGAGCGTGCCCTCGAAAAGTATAGGAGTTGCCTCGAAGGAGCTCTTGCGGCGATAGCGGCTGCCGTCGGACACATCGCCCGTCCGGTGAACCCAGGCCACCTCGAGGTGCTTCACGTTATCCTTGGTGATCTGTGTCAACGGCGAATAGCGAGCGCCGTTGGCGTTGCCACCGTAGGCCGGCCAATCCGCCACCGGCCCACCTGTGGACAGAACGATGTCCGGCCCACTGATAGCGGCCCTGGCCAGCAGGACAACTGCAACGAGGGTCAGAATGGCGACCAGCCACTTCAAGTAGTGGATGACCGTGCCTCGTTCGACTTTCAGTAGATAGCGCATAGCCTACCCCTTGGCGCGGACACGCCATCGGCTCCGGATCGCTCTGTCAGTAAGGATACCACCCTAGCGCGTGGGCGTGCCTTCGGCAAGAGACGAGGCCCGCGAAGTGCCCGGCTTGGCATCACACCCCCTTTATTCGGTTGCCAATGGACCCCGCCGGGTTACATTTCCGCGTCTGCCCCCTCCGCACCCGTTCCGGCCGCCCCAGAGGACCAGATCAGGAGCATCCTATGGCAGCCACCGGCTACATCTTTCCGTTCGAAGAAGGACACGCAGACGACAAGCAACTTCTCGGAGGCAAGGGGACCGGTCTGGCCAGCATGACGCAAATGGGGCTCCCCGTCCCCCCCGGGTTCACGGTCACGACCGAGGCGTGCAGGCGGTACTACGCCGCGAATCAACAGTTACCCGACGGTCTTCTCGCTGAAGTACACGCCGCCATGAAGCAGTTGGAGGAGAAGACCGGCAAGAGCTTTGGCAGTCCCGAGAAACCACTGTTCGTGTCGGTCCGCTCGGGCGGTGCCCTGTCGATGCCGGGCATGATGGACACGATTCTCAACCTCGGTATGAACGACGATGTGGTGGAGGCCTTTGCGCGGGCCACGGACAACCCGCGCTTTGCCTACGATGCCTATCGGCGACTAATCCAGGGCTTCGGTGAGATCGCGATGGGGGCCGAAGCGAGGCGGTTCGCGGAAATCCTCGAGGCGGCCAAAGAGAAGCAGGGCGTGACGTACGACTACGAGCTCAGCATCGAATCCCTCAAGGCTGTATGCGACTCATACAAGAAAGCCCTCTCAGATGATCTGGGAGGCGAGTTCCCGCAGGATCCCATGAAGCAGCTGGAGATGGCCATCGAGGCCGTGTTCTGCTCGTGGATGGGCAAGCGTGCGGTGGACTATCGTCGCGAGTTCAAGATTACGCCCGAGATGGCGAACGGAACTGCGGTGAACGTCCAGACCATGGTGTTCGGGAACATGGGGAACGACTGTGCCACCGGCGTCGCCTTCACGCGAGACCCCGGCACGGGGGAGAACGTGCTGTTCGGCGAGTACCTGACGAACGCGCAGGGCGAAGACGTGGTGGCTGGGATTCGAACCCCCAAGCCGATCGCCGAGCTGGAGCGCGAGATGCCGGGGAACTGGGATGATCTCCAGAAGGTCAGACGCGCGCTGGAAGAGCGCTATCACGAGGTGCAGGACTTCGAGTTCACGATCGAGCGCGGCAAGTTCTAC
>JBDHKT010000177.1:0-4890 GCA_039586255.1 Gemmatimonadota bacterium
GAGTCCAGTAGCCGTTCCGAGAATTCCTGCCGCTCCTCGATCGACTCGATTCGGTCCGTTAGGCGGCTTATGACTTCGGTGAGGCGGGCGATCTCAGCGCCGGGCAGCTGTGACTGCGCCGCCCGCTCGCGGGTCCGCGCTTCGATCAGGTCTCCCAAGCGCTTGGTGAGCGGGCGCAGGACGATAACGCCTGCGGTGCACAGGATGAGGGTCATTCCGAGCATGAACGGTAGTAGATCATGAGGAGGCATAGGCGTCCCTCTGCTTCACGGCCAGGTCTATGGCGTTTCCTCCCGGCGAGCTCGACCCTCGCTCCGCTGCTCCCCCGCTTCGTCCCGCCCCGGCCCATCGGTCAGCTGGGCCTGCATCCGCTGTCGTTCGAGCACGCGCTCGGTGAAGTCGACGCGATCCTCGAGGCGGTCCATCCGATCAACCAGCCGCTCCATCAGCTGCATGATCCGCTGGATCTGTGGATCCTGGCCGAGCGACTTCTTCGCGTGTGATTCCTCGATCATCTTGCCGATGCGGGTGGTGAGCGGCCGGAAGATGGCCACAGCAGCGATGCTGATGAACAGAACGATCGGTATCAGCTCCTCGGGCATGGTGTCTCGCGAGCCTCTCCCTGGGTAGGAGTCCGTTCAGATCACGACCCGCCGGTTCGGCCCCGACGCTCGCCTTCCGGGCCCGGCGCCAGCGGGACTCCGGCATCCCCCTTCCAGCCGCCGCTCCCGATCACGCTCTCGGTGTACACCTGGCGCGTCTCCAGCCGCTCCAGACGGTTTAGCATGGTTTCCATGACCTCAGCCATGCGAGTGGGGTCTAGCCTCTCCGCCTGCTGGCGATCGCGTCGCATTTGCTCGAGCAACTCGCCCAACTGTTTCGTGAACGGGCGAAAGATTGCCACGCCGGCCACGCCTGCCGTGATGGCGATGACCATCACCGCCCCGGCGATCGGCCCGATTACCGCGGGGTCCCAGGGTCCCATGCTGTTTTTCCTCGCTCTCAAGTTGCGCTCTCAACTCCTCCTACGCCAGTCCATCTGGCGCGGTTTCAAGGGCGCCGCAGGGACGTATCGATACTCTGGCATCTATCCTGCAAAGCGCTAGAATTCGTGCCCATGCCGGTGCCCTGACCGACAAGAACACACCGATTCGCAGCGTAATGACCTTCTCGTTCATCCTCGTCATGTTCGTGCTGCCCGCCGCGATTATCGGGACTGCGGTGCTGCTGGCCAGGGCTACAAGGGATCGGGGCGACTGATGCAGGAAGCCGCCGCCGTCCAGATCTCGGCGAATCCGTTCGCGATAGCGGCTTTCCTCGGCTACCTCGGCGTCATCCTCGCCATCGGCGTGCTCTCGGCCCGCTTTTCGTCTGCCGGTGTGAGCGAGTTCTTTGTCGGCGGACGCAGAATGCACCGGTTCGTGGTGGCACTCTCGGCGGTTGTGTCCGGCCGCAGCGCCTGGCTGCTGCTCGGCGTGACCGGCATGGCCTACTCGATCGGAGCGGGCGCCGTTTGGGCCGTGACCGGATACATTACTGCAGAGCTGTTCCTGTTCCTCTTCTATGCTCGTCGGCTGCGGTACTTCAGTGAGGCCCACGATTGCGTCACCGTTCCGGATTTCTATGCCGCGCGTTTCGGGGATCGCGACGGGCTGCTGCGGACGGTACTGATCGCGATCATACTGATCTTCATGGTAGGGTACGTGTCGTCGCAGTTCGTCGGCGGCGGCAAGGCCTTCGCCGCCAGCTTCGGTCTGCACCCCAGCGCCGGGATTTTCCTCACCGCATTGGTTGTCTTGGCCTACACGACTCTGGGTGGCTTTCTGGCGGTGAGCCTCACCGACACCGTGCAGGCGTGCTTCATGATCGTGGGGCTCGTGGTGGTACCGGTCATCGCGATCCTGGATGGCGGTGGCCTGCTGGCTGTGGTGAGCGAGCTGAAGGCCTTCGACCCGACCATGATCGATCCGGTCGCCTTGTCCGTGGGTGTGATCATCGGGTTCCTGGGGATAGGTCTCGGTTCGCCCGGCAACCCACATATCATAGTGCGCTACATGTCGATCGCCGACCCGGACCAGCTGCGCACATCGGCGGTAGTGGGGACCGTTTGGAACGTGGTGATGTCGTGGGGCGCGCTGTTCATCGGGCTTGCGGGCCGGGTCTACTTCCCCGACGTCGCCATGCTCCCCGATGCCGACACCGAGCAGCTCTACCCGTTCCTTGCAGCGCAGCACCTGCACCCGGTCGCGTTCGGAATCGTAGTGGCCTCGATCTTCGCCGCCATCATGTCCACCGCGGACTCGCAGTTGCTGGTCGCCACATCGAGCGTCGTGCGGGATTTCTACGAGAAGATCCTTCATCGGGGCGAGGAGATCCCCCAGCAGCGACTCGTCCTATACAGCCGGATCGTGGTCGCGCTGCTGGTGATCGCAGCGCTCGTCGTTGGCCTGCTGGCGGAAGCGCTGGTCTTCTGGCTGGTGCTTTTCGCCTGGGCGGGCCTCGGCGCGTCGTTCGGTCCCACATCGATCCTCGCCCTTTACTGGCGCGGCACGACCCGGGCGGGCGTGATCGCAGGGCTGATCACCGGGACGGCCATCACCTTTATATGGGAGCTGACCCCCTGGCTCAGTTCCCGGCTCTACGAGCTGATCCCTGCTTTCCTCGGCGGCCTGTTGGCGACGTTGATCGTCAGTCGCTTGACGCGGCCACCGGAGGAAGTCGATGGGATGTTTGCCAGCATGAAAGGTTGGTGACCGGTCACCGACCACCGGCCATCGGCCACCGGAACGTTGCCCGCTACCGGCCGTGCGCCCATAATCAGGGCCATGCTTAGGGTTGTGTTCTTGGGTACGTCATCGGCGCGACCGACTGTGTCGCGCAACACGAGTGCGCTGGCCGTGCAGCGGGAGGGCGACCTTTACCTGTTCGACTGCGGTGAAGGAACGCAGCGGCAAATGATGCGCTACACGGTCGGTTTCACCGTAAGGGAAATCTACCTGAGCCACCTGCACGCCGATCACTATCTGGGTACGTTCGGGCTTCTTCGCACGCTGGGTTTGCAGGGCAGGGAAGAGCCTCTAGCGATCTACACGCCGCCCGGCGGCGAGGGCATTCTGAAGGAGGCGGTGGCACTCGAGATGGAGGAGCTGCCGTACCCTCTTCAGATCGCGCCGCTCGAGCCGGGTGCCTCGGTCCGGCACGGTGACTACACGATCTCCGCCTACCGGGCGAATCACCCCGGCGGCGCCAACGGTTACGTGTTGCGCGAGGATGATCGTCCCGGACGCTTCTTCCCGGATCGGGCGACGGCGCTGGGCGTGCCGGCGGGGCCGCTCTTCGGACAATTGCAGCACGGTCAGACGGTCCGTTCAGAGGGCGGCAGCGAAGTGAAGCCGGAGCAGGTGATGGGACCGCCGCGGCCCGGGCGAGTGCTGGTTTATACAGGAGACACGCGACCCTGCGAGGCGACGGTCGATGCCGCGAGCGGCTGCGATGTGCTTATCCACGAGGCCACGTTCTCGGACGAGGAGGCGGAGCGGGCACAGCGAACCGGACACACGACGGCGGCGCAGGCCGGGGAGCTGGCGCGACGTGCCGGTGTTCGCCGGCTCGTCCTGACGCACCTGAGCGCCCGTTACTCCGATCGACCCTACGTGCTCGAGCGTGAGGCGAAGCGTGCTTGTTCGAGTGAGTGCGAAGTCCTGGTCGCCTACGATGGGCTGGCGATCGAAGTATCGCTTCGGGAGGAGTAGTCGGCCAACCCTTGATCACGATTCGCGTACCCGGTGACAAGTCGATCTGCCACCGCGCCCTCATGCTGGCGCCGCTGGCGGAGGGCACGAGCTACATTCGCGGTTTGGCGCATGGCGCGGATGTGGGAGCGACGGCGGCCGCGATGCGGGCTCTTGGGGCCTCATCGATACAACCGTTCGAAGGGGGAGAGCCTATCGAGGTCACGGGCCCGGTCCAGTTCCGGTCGCCGGAGTCGATTATCGACTGTGGAAACAGCGGGACCACCGCTCGCCTCTTGATCGGGCTCATAGCGGGCAGTTCGGCCGGCGCGACCCTGGACGGTGACGACTCGCTTCGCCGCCGGCCCATGGCACGGGTGGTCGAGCCGCTTCGCCGGGCCGGTGCGGTGGCGCGAGAAGTGGGGGAACCGGGACATCTCCCCATCGAGATCGAGGGTCGGGCGCTGGAGCCCATCGAGCACGAGAGCGAGGTGGCCAGTGCCCAGGTCAAGAGCGCGTTGCTTCTGGCGGGGCTCGTGTCGCGTGTGCCGGTGACCGTGGTCGAGCCCGGTGCCTCGCGCGACCACACAGAGCGTATGCTGCGCGCGATGGGCGCCCGCGTCGAGGCGGAGCCTTTTGGCGGAGGCAGGCGGGTCAGTCTCGAGGTTCCCTCCGGTCCTCTTAAGCCCATCGACCTGGCGGTGCCGGGTGACTTCTCTTCCGCCGCATTCTGGCTCGGATTGGCGGTGCTCGGTGGCTGCGGGGGTGAGGTCCGCGTCGAGGGGGTGGGGCTCAACCCTGGCCGAGCCGGCTTTCTGCGTGTCTTGGAGGCGATGGGTGCGAGCTTGGATGCGGTGACGACGCACGACGAAGCGGGCGAACCTGTGGGGGACGTGGTGGCGCGTCCTTCCGTGATGCAGGGCGTAGAGATACCGCCGGAGTGGGTTCCGTCCTTGATCGATGAGATGCCCATCCTCGCCTGTGTCGCCAGCAGGGCGGCCGGTACGACGGTCATCCGCGGCGCGCAGGAGCTAAGGGTGAAGGAAAGCGATCGCATCGCCGCTCTACACGCTAACCTGGTGGCCCTCGGCATCTCGAGTCGGGAACTTCCGGACGGCCTGGAGATCGAGGGCGGCGGTCGGGCGCTGAGCGGGGTTGT
>JBDHKT010000178.1:0-4882 GCA_039586255.1 Gemmatimonadota bacterium
TGGAAATAAGTGATCGCGAAGAGCTCACCGTCAAGCTCCATTGTCATCCCGTTACGGAAATCTGCCGTCGATGCCATTTCCCTTGCGGCTGCAGGCTGTGGGAATCTCCCGTTACCAGTTCTCGGACCCGCGGTCCGCGACTAGAGGGGCAGCGACCGCAGCCGGCCCTTTTCTAGCGATACCAGCGCGGTGGCCCCCTCCGCGGTAACCAGCAAGTCGTCCTCTATTCGGATCCCGCCCCACTCTGGAAAGTAGAGGCCAGGCTCTACTGTTACAACCATGCCCGGGCGCAGCGGCTCCTCGCTGCGCCGGCCCAGGCGCGGTCCCTCGTGTACCTCAAGGCCGAGACCGTGGCCGCTGCTATGGGGGAACCGTTCCTCGAGGCCCTCGGCGTCGAAGATCTGGCGCGCCGCGGCGTCGACTTCGGACGCCAGGACCCCGGCCCGCAACGTGGAGCAGGCTGCCTCATGCGCCGCCAGGACGAGATCGTGGGTTTCGCGCTGTCGGGCATCCGCTTCGCCGACCACGAACGTGCGGGTCAGGTCGGAACAGTATCCTCGCCAGCGCGCCCCGAAGTCGATGAGCAGCAGATCGCCTTCCCCGATCTGGCGCTCGCTCGTTGCCGCATGGGGGAGAGCTGAGCGCTCGCCCGACGCCACGATCGTGTCGAACGCCGCCCGCTCGGCGCCGTGACGGCGCATTCGATACTCCAGCTCGGCGGCGACTTCGACTTCCCGGGTGCCGGGCTTGACGAGCGGAAGCGTGTCGGCCAGGGCTGCCGCAGCGATCTCCGCGGCTTTGCGGATCAGGGCGATCTCGCCCTCATCCTTCTCGGCCCGGACCTCCTCCACGAGCCCGAGGACCGACCGCCAATCGACGGCTTCCTCTTCGCCGCGCAGGCGTTCCAACTCACCGACGGCGACGTGATTCCCCTCGAAGCCCAAGCGGCGACCCGCGAACTCGTGGGCCGCCCGCTTCGCCAGCCCGGCGAGCGGTCGGTCGCGCAGAACCAGCAGCTCGAAGCCGGCGTCGCCCGGCAGCTCCTGTTGGGCCTGCGTCTCGTAGCGACCGTCGGTGACGAAGGTCGCCCGGTCGTCATCGAGCAACAGCCAACCGCTGGAGCCGCTGAACCCCGTCAGGTAGCGGAGATTAGCGATGTGGGAGACCAGCAGGCCGTCGAGCTCGCGTTCTGCGAGGCCGGCCCGGACGCGCGAGAGGCGCCGAGCAATCGAGCTCTCAGAACTGGTCATTCGCGCCGAAGGTAAGCGACCAATCCTTCCAAGGCGAGCAGGTAACTGTCGCCCCCGAAGCCCGAGACCTGCGCGACGGCGATGTCCGAGAGGTACGAGTGATGGCGAAAGGTCTCGCGTGCGTAGATGTTGGTGAGGTGCACCTCGACGAACGGGACATCGATCGCCTTTAGCGCGTCGCGGATCGCCACGCTGGTATGAGTATAGCCGGCGGCGTTCACGAGCAGCCCGCCAAAGCTCGACCCGGTACGTTGGATCCAGTCGACGAGCTCGCCTTCGATGTTGGATTGGAAGAAATCGACCTCGACGCCCAGCTCTGCTCCCCGGGCTGCCAGACGCCGGTTGATGCCTTCGAGATCCTCGGATCCGTACTCCTCGGGTTCCCGGCGCCCCAGCAGGTTCAGGTTGGGGCCGTGGAGAACACCGACCCTCATTCCTTCAGGCTTCGCAGCCACTCCTGAAACTGTTCCAAGTCTTCGGAGCTCGATTCGTCGGAGGGCTCCGCCGCGCCGGGCGCGTCGGCAGGCTCGGATGGCGCAGACGTTTCGGCCGGCGGTGCAGCCGCTTCGGAGCGTGCGTCGGGCTCCTCCCGGTCTAAAGCGAGCAGACCCGAGAGATACTCCTCGATCGTCGGTGCTCCAGCCGGCTGCGCGGCCGGCGCGGGTGGCGGGGCCTCAACCGCCGGTGCCGGGGCTTCAGCCGCGGGTGCGGGAGCCTCGGGCACGGGCAGCTCGGGAACGGGCGGCGGTGCCTCCTGGAAAGGCATCACATCGGCACCTGGCGGTAGGACATCCGGGGCCAGCGCCACGTCGAAATCGGGTTGTGTTTCGTCGATGGTCGGGACGATCTCGAGCTCCGGCTCAGGCGCCTCAGGCACCACGTCGGGTGGCGGCAGCGCTTCGGCCGGCTCGGCGCGCGCGAGATCGCCGAGGCCGCCGACTCCGGCCGGTATCGGCGCCGCATCTCCGCGCGTGACCATCACGTCGAACGAGGAGGCGAAGGGATCGAGGTGGCTCATCCCAGCCACCGGCGCTTCATCATCGAAGTCGAACTCGCCGGAGGGCGGAGCTTCCTCGGACGCTGCAGCGACCGCGTCCATCGACACGGCGGTCGGCTCACCGATCCCAACGTCTGGGGCGTCCAGAATCCCAGCGGGCGGCTGGGTCTCTTCGGGCGGCACGGCATCCTCAAGCGCCGGCGCCTCAAAGAACGGCGGCTCTTCGGCGGCCACCGGCCCCTCGGGAAACACCGGTGCTTCGGGAAAAGCCTGCTCTTCAGGCGTCGTGAGATCGGTTAAATCCAACAATTGGGCGAGATCATCGGCCTCGGGCTCGGCCCTGACCTCGGCCAGCAGCCCCTCCAACTCGGTGATGCGTGCCTTGAGCCGGTCGTCTTCCGGTCGCGTATTGGCGAGCTCGCGATATACGCCAAGCGCGTCTTCGTAGAGACCCTGGTCGGCGTACAGCTCGGCCATGGTCTCCGTCAACATGCCCTCGGCCGCCAGGCCCGCCCCCTCGGGCTCGTCACCGACACCCTCGTCGGCGAACTCCTCGGCGGTCGGTACCGCAGCGTCTTCGCCGCCGAATTCATCCCGCAGGCTGCCGACGCCCAGGTCCTCTCCCGCCTGGCCCTCCATGTCCTCCTCGCGAAGGAACCCGGGCGTCCAGTCATCCATGTCTCCGAGGTCGATCTCGGGTCCGTGCCCCTCGGGAGGCGCCTCGGCAACCGGCGGACTGTCGAGTGCATCCAGGGCCTCGAGGCCCTCCATCTGCAGCGGCTCTTCCGGCGTCTCGACCGATGACGCCTCGAGAGACTCGAGCTCGGATAGTCCCTCCAGTGACACATCGGGCAGCGTGTCCGAGACGTCGCCTTCGTCGCCCAGCTCAACCTGCTGCCCCTTACCGATCAACCCCTCGACAGGCTCGGTCGACAACTCCAGCGGCCTCTCTTCTTCACCCTCGGGCAAGCCGCCCGTCTCCAAGGGTGTCTCCTCCTCCGCGACAAGGACCTCCGGTGCCTCGGGCTCTTCGATCTCCGCGGGCACCGCCGGCTCGGGTGCGGCTTCCGGCCGGGCGCCCGGGCTGGACGGCGCCGGCACGCCGCTCTCCACCAGCTTCTCCAGCTCCCCCTGGACCTCTTCGTTTCGAGGGTCGACTTGCAGTATCCGCTCGAACCACGAGCGCGCGTCCTCGTGGCGTCCGCCCCGCACCGCCAGATCGCCTAGCGCCTTCATGGCGATCATGTTCTGCGGATCGAGCTCGAGGACTTTCGAGAACTGCTCGTGTGCATCGGCGTAGCGCTCGCTGTCGATGTACACGCGGCCAAGCACGTTGTAGCCGCTGATGTAGTCGGAGTGGTTCTTCAGCCCGTGCAGAAGCAGGCCTTCCGCTTTGCCGAATTCCCCCGCCCGGCGATAGGCGTCCGCAAGGTGGGCGAAGGCCAAGCCCTGGGGGTGTTCAGCGTAGCGCCTTTCGAGTTGCTCGATCTCCTTCTGGACGTCGTTGTCCGGAGGCATGTTGTGTACTCCCTGGGGCGGATGCGGCCCCACGCAACGAGGCGGGGGGATCGTGCAAATATATTGATTCCAATGCGTTAGTGTCAACGCTGACTGTAGCGTCCCTTACGTTCCGCGGCGCAGGCCACAGGCCAGCGGTCTCAGGCGCCGGTAGCATTTTCGGACGCCACGAATAGATTCAGTCCACACATTTTGACAGGATTTACAGGCTGGCCGTGCAGAAGGAGAAGGACTGGCTATATGCTGCGCTCAATGCGTCGGAACACGAAGATCATAATGCTGGTGGTGGTCCTGGCCTTCGTCGGCCTTATGGTCTTCCAGTGGGGAATGGACATCTCGGGCGGGAGCAACCCTCGTGCGGTCGGCGAGGTGGGGCGAGTGAACGGCACTGCGATCAGCTATCAGGTCTGGACCAGTACTTACCGCAACCTGACCGACCAGGCGCGGATGCAGAAGGGTTCGGCTCTGGATGACCGGGAGCTGGACTTCGTCGAGGATCAGGCCTGGAACCAACTGGTCAACCAGATCCTAATCGAGCAGGAGCTCGAGCGCCGCGACATATCCGTGACCGACGAGGAAGTGCGTCTGGCGTTCCAGACGACGCCGCCGCCCTGGCTAATGCAGAACGAGCTGTTTCAGACGGGTGGGCAGTTCGACTACGAGAAGTACCGGGGCTTTTTCTCGTCACCGGGAGTTGACCCGCAGCTGCTCCTCCAGATCGAGGACTACTACAGGGCGGTCCTGCCGCGCGCTCGCCTGATGGAACAGATCGGGAGTGGCATCTACATCTCCGACTCTGAGCTGTGGTATGGGTACCGCGACCAGGGCGAGCGGGTCCGCGTGACGTACGTCGTACTCGATCCGGAGCTGGCGGTGGAAGACTCCGAAGTGGAGGTAGCGGAAGAGGAACTTCTGCGCTCGTACGAGGAGAACCTCGAGGACTACGCGCGCGCAGCCGTCGCGGAAGTCAAGCTGGTGGAGTTCTCGCGGGTTCCCGGGCCCGCCGACAGCGCCGCCACGTTGGAGGAAGCTCGGCGGATTCACGATGAGCTGCAGGCGGGTGCGGACTTCGCAGAGCTGGCCCAGGCAAGCAGTCGCGATCCGGGATCGGCTCAGC
>JBDHKT010000179.1:0-4876 GCA_039586255.1 Gemmatimonadota bacterium
CTCCCCGACGTCGTGCACAAGCTGCAGGTCGATGCCCAGAAGATGCGCACCCGGGTCGAGGACCTGAACGGGGTACTCGCCGAAGTCAGCAGCGAGCGGCCGGGAAGCCGCGCGCTCGAAGCTTCACCGTCACCCGACGAAAGCTCGAAGGTGGCCTTACAACGTCAGAAGCTGTCGGACGACCTGTTCGCGGCCCGGGACGCCACGCAGCAGCGCCTGGCCGACGCCGTGGCGGCGCTGGAGACTATCCGGCTCAGCCTGCTGCGCATGCAGGCCGGCTCGGGTAGTGTCGAGAGCCTGACCGGCGACCTGGCGGCGGCGCGCGTGGTGGCCGACGACATCGATCAGTTACTCGAGGCGCAGCTCGAGGTCGAGAAGTTGCTGAAGCCTAATTAGGGGGGCGGGTCGCCGAGGGACGGTCACTCCAGGGTGCGTAGGGGGCCGAGGGTGTCGTCGAGCGTAATTCGGAGCGCGGGGCGGCGCAGCCGCCTTCCCGCAATCGAGCCGCGCGACATGGAGCGAGGTCCAAGGTGGACCCCCGACGACCCGTCGGCTCCCGTTTTCCCCAAAGAGGGTGAGCGTCACTCGGCGGTGAGTCGTCCTATAGCTTGGCGGGCCGCCCAGACGCGCGGCTGCAGTTCGGGGTCGGCCTGATCCCAGAGCTCGGCGAACGTGGCGAGGTGTTGGATGGCCGCGACCGTGTCGCCCAGGGCGACATGGACCATGCCGAGGCGCTCGTGGGCGAGCGGGCGTAGGACAGCGTAGCTCCACGAGTCCCAGAAGCCGAGGCCGTAGCTGGTGGTCAGCGAGTCGTACTGGGCGGCCGCTTCCGGGAAACGGCCCAGCGCGGCATAGGCATCGCCCAGCGCCAGCCGCGAACTGCGGAGCAACACCCCCCAGTCGGCCGCCCGCGCCTGCATCACGTGCTCAATGCTCTCTTCCGGCCTTCCCTCCTGAAGCGCGACGAGCGCCCTTACCCTGTCGGCGAGGCCGCCCGGATAGAAATCGCCGGTCGCCGCGATGGAGTCCATGCGCTCGAGATGATTGCGGGCCTCGAACAGGTCGCCCACCATCGCGTACCCGGTGGCGAGCACACCGAGCGTCCCGTACACGACAGAGGGAGTGGTCTCCTGAGCAGCCAGCTCGTTCAGTCTAGCGAGATACGGCCTCACCCGGTCGGGCTCTCCACCGGCCAGCGCAGCGTAGGCGATTGTCAGCACCGTACTGCCGATGAGATCCGAGAGGCCCACGCGTGATGATATCTCCCAGGTGGAGTCGGCGATGGCGATCGCCCGTTCCATCTGGCCACGCTGGGCGACGATCGGCGCCAGCAACCAGAGCGCCCACGCAGCGGCGTACGGGTCGGGCTGGGCCACCAACTCCTCGCACAGCTCTTCCGCAGTAACGAAATCGTCGGCGTCATACGCGTTCCAGATAGCAGTGCCTACCGTCCACAACGTTTCCGGGAATCGCTCGTGCATGACAGCGAGCGTCGAATCCGCCGCTTCGTGCCGCCCGAGTGTGCGCTGCGCGTTTGCAAGGTTGAAGTAGCCCGTCGCGTTGCTCGGGTTGACCTCCACGGTTCGGAGATAAAGAGGCTCGGCGTCATCATAGCGCCCCATCCGCTCGTAGATGTCGCCCAGGTTGTTCACCGCGGCGTCATCGTTCGGGTCTAGCTCGACCGCGAACTGATAGTAGTAGGCGGCCGAGTCCAGGCGCGCGCGGCGCGCGTGGTACATCGCGCCAGTCAAGAATCGCTCACGGTCCAACAGTCGCTCACGGTGGCGATACGCCCGATCGATGCTGGCCATGGCATCCGCTGCGTTACCGGCATTCCCGTAGTTGACGGCCAGAGCGCGGTGCGCCGACGCGAACGCCGTATCCAGGGCTACGGCCTGCCGCAACAAGGGAATGGAAGGCACCGGATCGCCTCGGTCCATGTGCTCGACCGCACGCGCATAGAGCATGAGCGCGTCCAGCGATGCCGTCGTCACAGCTGGCAGCGGCCGGCTGCGCTTCAGGCTGACCAGCGACTCGCCGAGATGTCGTCGCAATAGGTGGACGAGCCGCTCGACCGCGGGCACGACCTGCGACTCGTCGGCGGCCACCTCCCGCACCCGCACCGCCACCTCCCCGGTGCTCGCCTCGATGATCCGCGCGCTCAGCTGGTATCCAGTACCGAGTGGCGCAACGGATCCCGCAACGACTGCCGGATACCCGTCGCGGCGCGCGATCTCGACGGCGACGTCCGGCACGACGCGGGTCGTGTCGGGCAGGCGCATCCGGGTGAGACTCTCATCCAGCTGCGCTCGATCGACCACGTTCACACGCGGCGACTGGTGGAGATCGGTGACGACGGCCTCGCGCACGGCGAGGGCGAGGGCGGCCTGGTCGGTCTCGTTCCCGAACTCGGCGACGATCACCCGATCCTCGAGACCCACCAGGTCGGCGGCCGCGGCCCTCACGAACGGGCCCGGCAATGCCAGCACGATCCAACCCGCCGCCACGAGACCCCAGGCTGCCAGCGCAGCCACGAAGCTCAAACCCGCGTTGCGCCACGTCAGGAAGCGACGGCGGCCCGCCGTCTCGGGGCCGGGCGCGGCCTCGAGCGCCACTTCCACGGCCGGCCGGCTCGCCTCGGGCGCGGGCGTCCCCTCCGGCACAAAGGCCAACACCACGACGGCCAGCAGGCCGGCGGCCAGAAGAACGAGTGCGACCGAGAAGAACCACTCGGGAAGGCCGTACCGCTCGGTGAAGAGGGCCGTCGCTTCCAGGACGATCCAGCCTCCGCCCAGGTAGGCGAGCAGCACCTGCCAGAGCGAGCGGTGGTGGATCTCGACGATCAGCTGCTTGAGGCGCGACATAGGCAAAACCAGAGAGTGTTCTCGGTGAACAAGATGGGACTGCTATTGCGCGCGAGCAATCGCGATGGGGGGGCCTTTCTTGTACCAACTACTGATAGCGTTTGCCGCGTCCTTGCCCGCGAGCTAGTTCTAGGACGACCAACCACGACAATCAGGAGGTGCCGAGATGATCGCGCCGGAGCAGCTCGGACAGGAGATGACCTCACGCGGGTACTCGAGGCGGGCTTTCGTAAGGACGCTGATCGGGGGCTCGGCGTTGTCGGTCGTCGCGCTCAACAAGCTGAACGCGGCCGTCTACGAGAGCCTGGCCTCTCTGAACGAGGAGTACGGGCAGGACCCGTCCCCGGACGGCGCCTACTGGGAGGCCGTGAGAGAGCACTACATGTTCGAGGACGGGCTGATCATGATGAACAACGGGACGGTGGGCCCGATGCCCGAGCCCGTCTTCAATACCCTGGTCAGCGCGTTCAAAGTCCAGTGTACGAGCCCCTGCGATGTGTACGGCTTCCTGCCGCGCCGGCGCGAGGAAGTCAGGAGGAAACTGGCCGGGTTCATCAACGCCTCTCCCGACGAGGTCGTCCTGACGCGGAACACGACCGAGGGCATGAACTTCGTCGCCAACGGATTGGACCTGGGGCCGGGCGACGAGATCCTGATGTCCAGCATGGAGCATCCCGCCGGGATCCACCCCTGGCGGCTCAAGGCGGCGCGACACGGGATCACGGTGACGGACGTCCCCATCGGGCTCCCTCCGCAGAGCGTCGAAGAGATCACCGACGCGTTCGAGCGGGCGATCACCCCGCGAACGAAAGTGATCAGCATCAGTCACACGGTATTCATCTCGGGCCTCATCGCTCCTATAAAGGAGTTGAGCGAGATCGCCCATCAGCGCGACATACTCCTGCTCGCCGACAGCGCGCACGGCCTGGGGATGCTGAACCTCGACATGAAGGAACTGGGCGCGGACTTCTTCACCTCGAGCCCCTACAAGTGGCTGGGCGCGCCGACCGGCTGCGGCCTGTTGTACGTGAAGCAGGAAGCACAGGACCGGCTCTGGCCGACGATCGCATCATCGGGCTGGGACAACGATACGACGGCCCGCAGGTTCGAGACGCTTGGCCAGCGAGCGGACCCGATCCTGATCGCGCTCGGCGAAGCCATCGATTTCCAGGGCGTGATCGGCAAGGACAGAATCGAGCGCCGGGTCAGGACGCTGGCGAGCCATCTGAAGACGGAGCTGGAGGGGATCCGCGGAGTCCGTCTGCACACGAGCCACGACCCGTATCTGAGCGGCGGCCTCACCGCCTTCTCGGTGGAAGGGGTGGAGGCGGAGCATATCGTCAATTACCTGAGAGAGAAGTACAACATCGTGATAAGGACGATCGGGAGCGACGAGGCGGGAACGCGCGGTGTGAGGGTGTCGACCCATATCTTCGTGAACCTGCGCCAGGTCGACATGGTGCTGGAGGGAGTGAGGCACCTCGCCGATCACGCTTAAGGGTCACCGGCGGGGGGTCGCCGGCGGGCGGTCTCGCTTCGGATACACCACCTTCGCTCGGACCGCCCGCGCGGCTCCCAGACTGGTCCAGAACGCGCGGAATCTGCGAACGCACCGCCCAAGAGCCGGGCCTGAACATCGAATCACAGGGAGGGGGCGGCTCCGGTCTCATGATGAACCCGCGCGCCGCTTCGCGGATGGTCTCGAGTTCCTCGGTCTTGAGGACGCGCCAGCCTTCACCGGTTCTTTTTAGAGTCATCACGCGGACCTCGGGGACGGCGCCGCTCAGCTGGGGGCTGATGCGATACACGACGTGCGCCAGCTCCGGCGGCTCCTGTACCGTCCCGAGTACCTCGACCTCCTCGATCGTAAGGAAATAGAGGACCCCGAACATGTGGCGGCTGATCGCCTCCATAACGGCGACGAACACATCGGCGGACGAGAGCTCGCGGTACTGCGCCTCGCTCATATTGCCGAAGATCGCTGCGATGACCTTACCGGTCGTGTCGGCCTC
>JBDHKT010000180.1:0-5919 GCA_039586255.1 Gemmatimonadota bacterium
GGAGCCGGAGCGCGCCGAGGCGATGAACATCAGCAACCGGATGTTCAGTCTATCGAACTCACTCAAGGCCCGGACTGGGCAGCTCGCCGCGCTCAGAGACCCGATGATCATGGCAAGGAAGTCGGATGCCGAACGACAGCTGCAGGCGGCGATCGGTGAGAGTGCGGAGCTGAGCGAGCAGTATGGAGCGCTCTTCGATCGGCTTGCGGCGATCCAGCAAGACAAGGCATCGCTGGGCCTGTCGTATGGGGCGTTCTACCAGCTGGGCAACCCCACGTACTCCTCCACGACGCTATCACGTGCGGTGGCGGCGCTCGCCTACCTGGAGGCGCAGGCCCGCGGTGCGTCCGCCGAAGCGATCGAGGAGTTGAAGGGAGCGCTACTCCGGCTCCGCGATCGCCCGCCGCCGTTGGAGCAGGGTTACCTGGCGGTGCGCTTCGCCGACTTCCAGCGCTATCTCGGTACGAACCACGAGATCACGCGGGCGGCGCTACAGGGCCGCTCGCCGTTGGAGGCGGCGGCGGCGCTACTCGAGGGTTCGGTGCTGAGCAGCACGGAGCGGACGGCGGAAGCTGTAGAGAGCGGCTCACTGTCGACGGAAGACCCGGCGGTTCGCTTGGCTGCGGCGTTCCTTCCAATGTATCGGGAGTACCGGCAGGCGTCGGGGAGTCTCTCCCGCGAGGAGAGCCGGCTGGAGAGTGATCTGGGGCGCGTCCGCTTCGAGGTGTACGGCCGGAGTGTCCCGCCAGATGGTACGTTTTCGCCGCGTATCACCGACGGCGTGGTGAAGGGCTACGAGTACAACGGGACGATCGCGCCGCCCTACACCACGTTCTATGGCATGTACGACCTGTACAGCTCGCACGGCCCGGGCACCGAATGGGATCTGCCGGAGCGCTGGCGGACGCCGCCCGAGGGTCTCGACCTGTCGACACCGTTGAACTTCATCTCGACCGCCGACACCTACGGTGGCAACTCCGGCTCGCCGGCGGTGACGCCCGAGCTCGGGCTTGTGGGGCTCAACTTCGACCGCAACATCGAGGGGCTGTCGCGCGACTTCATCTATCTGCCCGAGCGGGGCCGGAATATCATGGTGGACGTGCGGGCCATTCTTGCCGCGCTGGACGCCGTGTACGACGCCGACCGGATCGTGCTGGAGCTCGAGACCGGACAGTTGTACGAGACCGAAGCCGCAGCCGACGCTGCGCGCTGACGGCCTGGTGGGTGGGGTCGCCGCAGGGCCGACGGGGGTCCACCTTGGACCTCGCTTCATGTCGCGGGTCGGCGTGGGGGTGCTCTCGCTCCACCGCTCGCGTGCACCGGAGAACGGCGTAGCACAATCTTGCCCGCTCACGAGTTACGCGAGTAGGACCCCCAGCGCCTCCCGGGCTGGCTCGCGCAGCGTCGAGGGGGCGAAGGACCACTTCGCGTAGTTCGCGCCTGGTCAGGGAGCCGTGCGGGCGGTCCGAGCGGAGGTGGTGTATCCGAAGCGAGACCGCCCGCCGGCGACCCCCTCCGACCAGCTGGCCGTGTCCGCGGCGAGGTAGTAGAATCCGTCCTATTCGAGAGACAGAGTCCCGTCCGTGCGAACTCCGGTTGTCCAGAACAACTAGATAGGCAGGTGCCGGTATGGCGAAAGGTGCAGACTTTCTCAAGAAGCTTGGCATCGAGGACGTGAACCCGGGCGGGTTCGCCGGCGAGTGGGTGGGGTCGGGACCAGATCTGGAGGTCATAACCCCGATCGACGGCTCGCGGATCGCCACCGTCAAACAGGTCACAGAAGAGGAGTACGACGGGATCGTCGCCAGGGCCCATGAGGGGTTCCTGAAGTGGCGGACCGTGCCGGCGCCCAGGCGTGGCGAGCTCGTGCGCAAGCTCGGGGTCCGGCTGCGCGAGGTGAAGAGCGAGCTGGGCCAGCTGGTGACGCTGGAGATGGGAAAGATCGTGGCCGAGGGCGAAGGCGAGGTCCAGGAGATGATCGATATCTGCGATTTCGCAGTCGGCCTCTCGCGCCAGCTCTACGGCCTGACGATGCAGTCGGAACGGCCGGACCACCGCATGTTCGAGCAGTGGCACCCGCTGGGCGTTGTCGGCGTCATCAGCGCCTTCAACTTCCCGGTGGCGGTGTGGAGCTGGAACACGGCGATCGCCGCCGTCTGCGGCGACAGCGTGCTCTGGAAGCCCTCGAGTCAGACGCCGCTCACAGCTATCGCCTGTACCAAGATCGCCGCCGAGGTCTGTCGTGAGAACGATGTGGATCCGGCGATTATGTCGCTGGTCGTCGGGAAGGGCTCGACGGTCGGCGACCGCCTGCTGCACGACCGGCGCATCCCGCTCGTCTCGGCGACGGGCAGCTGCCGGATGGGTTACCGCGTGGGGAAGGTCGTGGGCGAGCGGCTCGGCCGTACAATCCTCGAGCTAGGTGGCAACAACGCGATCATCGTCACGCCGAGCGCCAACATGGACATGGCGATCCGCACGATACTGTTCGGTGCCGTGGGCACCGCCGGCCAGCGCTGTACCTCGACGCGCCGCATCATCGTCCACGAGTCGATGCGGGACGAACTGGTGAGCCGGCTGGTGAAGGCGTACGAGGGGATCCCCATCGGTGACCCGCGCGACCCGGCCATCCTGATGGGGCCGCTGGTCACGACCGACGCGGTGCAGGACCTGCAGAACGCCATCAAGCGTGTCCAGGACGAAGGCGGATCGATCCTTTGCGGCGGCGAGCCGCTGGACGGCCCAGAATACCCCGGCGGCCATTTTGTGAAGCCCTGTATTGCCGCGGCGAAGAACGAGTACGAGATAGTACAGGAGGAGACCTTCGCGCCCATCCTCTATATCATAGGGTACGGTAAGAAGTCGTCGATGGCCCGGCAGGCGGTAGACGAGATCGTGGAAGCCATCGCCTACCACAACGGGGTGCCGCAGGGGCTCTCTTCCGGGATATTCACCGAGCACGTGCGCGAGGCCGAACTGTTCCTGTCGCACCGCGGCAGCGACTGCGGCATAGCCAACGTCAACATCGGCACGAGTGGCGCGGAGATCGGCGGCGCTTTCGGTGGTGAAAAGGAGACGGGCGGCGGCCGCGAGTCCGGGTCAGACGCTTGGAAAGCATACATGCGCCGGCAAACCAACACGGTCAACTGGAGCAGCGAGCTGCCGCTGGCGCAGGGTATCAAGTTCGGAGACTAGGTCGGAGGGGGTCGGGGGCGACCGCGATCCCTGAAGCTGCCTCAACCGAGCTCTTCGAGCAGGTCGCAGGTCTGGGCGACCGCGTCAACCGAGCGGATCGCCTCGGCATACTTGCGGCAGGCGCCGGCGGTCTGCCGGTCCTCCAGCAGGTTTCTCAAAGCCCTCGCTACGCGCTTCGCAGTGAACATCCGTGGTGTGACCCAGGTACCGACGCCCAGTCGGTGCAACCGCATCGCATTGTCCGGCTGGTCGAAGCCCATCGGCATGGTGAGCTGGGGGGTTCCGGCGGCGAGTCCCTGGGCGCAGGTGCCGACCCCGCCGTGGTGCACTAGCGCGGCGCAGCGATTCAAGATGCGCGAGAACGGAGCGTAGGAGACATGCCTCACGGTCGCGGGTAGCTCGGCGGGCAACTGCTCCGGGAATTGGGTGAGCAAGAGCGCACGGCGCTGCAACGAACTCGCGGCGCCCACAGCGGCTCTGAAAAAGGCCGGTGCCTGCCGATTGCCCGTGCCGGGTGTGAAAACGATCGGCGCCTCTCCCCCGGCGAGGAAGTCTTCGAGCTGCGGATCGAGGGAATGGTCATCGGCCTCGTCGAAGAGTGGAAACCCCGTCAGACGGATCTGCGGCGGCCAGTCGGGCTGCGGTGGCCCGAACCACTCGGGGAAGACGCCGATGGTGCGCTGCGGTGAGTGGAGCCAGGATGCGAACACGCGGATGACGGGAGGCAAACCGAGCTCGCTGCGCCAAGCGTTGAGGGTGGGGGCGATCATCGGGTCGATCATCAGCCGGTCGGCGAGCCACCAGAGCCCGCGCTTGAACCAGCGGGGTGCGCCGGAGATGTCCAGGCCGGTACCGATCGCCGGTCCGACGTAGCCGGAGCGGAACGCACTGGGCGCGATGTGTATCGTGGCGGCCGGCGCGCCGCTCTTCTCTTCGAACGTCCGGGTCGCGAATGAGAGCGTGTGCCCGACCAAGATCGTCCGTCCGGGCTCGTATAGCTCTGAGAGCGTGGTGTAAGTCTGGCGTAGCATGTCGCCGACGCTGCGCAGTACGAACCGGAGACCTCGGGTCGGGTGCCAGAGATCGGGGTGGTGGGTTGCGGCCTCGTAGTCCTCCGTGGACCAGCCGGAGACGAAGTTCAGTCCGGCTCGTTGGGCCGTAGCGCAAAAGGGCTCACCGGCCAGCAATGTGACGTCGTGCCCGCGCCGTCGCAGCTCGCGCCCGATCCCGATGTAGGGATGAACGTCGCCGGCCGAGCCCACGGGGGTCAGGATGATGTGCGAACCTGCCATACTAACTAGAGTTACCGTCCCTGCAACGCCAGCAACTTTGCCTGAATGACCCGCCGGTCAGGCTCTGCGAGCGCTCCGCTCTCCAGCGCCTGCCTGTAAGCGGCGATGGCGGCTGCCGTGTCCGCTCCTTCCTCGTAAACGGTTCCCAGCAGGACGTAGGCGTCACCGTATCCGGGGTGACGGTCGATGAGTCCGCGCAGTGTGCGAACGGCAGCCGGCGAGTCTCCGCCGAGATGCAGGTAGAAGGCGAGCGTGTAGTCGTGACGGGGATCGCCAGGCTGCAACTCGGCCGCTCGCCGGCACCAATCGACCGCCTCGTCGAGTCGATCTTCGGCCAGCAGCACGCAGAGGTTGTAGGCGGCGGCAGGGAACCGAGGTGTGGTTTCGAGGTGCGCCGCGGCATTGGTGGGCTCGACTTCTAGCGCCCGGCGCAGCGATGCCTCCGCCGCATCAGCCTCTCCCAGCTGTGCCCGGGTCATGGCGATGTTGACGAGGCCGGGCACGAAGTCCGGTTGGAGCTTGAGGGCCGTCTCGAAAGCGGCGAGCGCCTGCGGGAGCTCGCCGCGGCCGAGATGGAGGTTGCCCAGTCCGTAGTGGGAGAAGAAGTCGTCGGGCCGGCTGCGCAGAGCCGCCAGCAACTCATCGAACGCCAACTGTAGGCCACGGCGCTCCTCCGCCGGGACCAACTCCTGCGGGTAGCCGGCCAGCGACTCCGCCGCCCGAATCCGGACGACCCGGTAGTCGTCGCGGGTCGCCGCCAGCAGGGTGGCCCCGGTCTCGGAGGTCAGGTAGGCGCCCAGAGAAGTGGCCGCGCTTCCCCTAACGATTGGGGCGGGGTCGTTCCCGAGCAGCCGCACCAGCACCGGCCACAGCCGCTCGTCGCCGCTGTCCTCGAGCAGGCGGATCAGGGCGGCTGCGAAGACCGCGTCACGCCGGTCGCTCTCCAGGTACTCGAGCATCTCGGGCAGCCGCTCCCATTCGCGCTCGCGCGCGGCGTCGACGAGGCGGGCTCGATGTAGGACCGGTGCCTGGTAGTCGGTAGGATGCCATTCGCGCACCCAACGATCGGCCCAGACGGCGTCCTCGTCGTCGTGGCAAATGTTGCAGGCGTTGGGCGAGCCGAAGGCGATGGTCGCCGACGGCGTCGGCGGTCGCATCGAATGGTCGCTTCGCCGTATCCGCGCGAACTCGGTCATCGGCATGTGGCAGGCGACGCATTCGTTCCCCGGACTGCCGGCGGCGTGACGGGTGTGGGCCGGCGCGTGCCGGGCTCGGTCCTCGTGGCAGGGCAGGCAGGCGTCGTTCGCCTGCGCCCCCGTGAATAGGTAACGGCCGCTCGACGTGTGGCAGTCGAGACAGTCGATTTCACCGGAGGCCAGGCAGGGGCTCGTCAACCACAGGGTGTAGGTAAAGTTCTCTCCGAGATCGCGCC
>JBDHKT010000181.1:0-7099 GCA_039586255.1 Gemmatimonadota bacterium
GGTTTCGTGTTCTGGATCGCGGGGGCCAGGCCGACCAGGATGGCGCTCAGCATCGTGACCAGGGCCGTGAAGCCGAGGACCCGCGGGTTGAGGCCGATCTCGTCGATGCGCGGGAACCAGCCGGGCATCACCGATAGCAGCCCGCGGATGCCGAAGACCGAGAGGCCCAATCCGAGGATCGCGCCGGCGACCGACAGGATCAGCGCTTCCGCCAGGAATTGGCGAACGATGCGAGCACGGCCGGCGCCCAGCGCCGTGCGCACCGCCACTTCGCGCTCGCGCCCCGCCGCGTGTGTCAGCAACAGGTTGGCGACGTTGGCGCAGGCGATGAGCAAGAGGAAGAGGACCGCGATAGTCGAGGTCAAGCTGCCCGTCCGAAACCCTTCGTTGAATACGTCGCGGTGCAGTGTAATCAGCACGGCGCCGTTGCCGGCGTTGGTGTCCGGATATTCGGCCGCCAGCTGTCCGGCGATGCGTTCAGCCTCGACCTGTGCCTGCTCCGGCGTGGCGCCCTGTCTCAAGCGCGCACGGACACTGATGTAGTGGCTGCCGCGGTGCTCTTCGCCGGTTACGTAGAAGGGCACCCAGATCTCGGTGCCCGGCCTGACGAACCAGAACTTGGGCGGCATCACGCCGACGATCGTGTGCGGCTCGCCGTCCAATAGCACGACGCGATTCAGGACGTCGGGATCGCCGCCGAACCGCCGCTGCCACAGGCCGTCGCTGATAATCGCCACATGGTGTCGACCCTCGACCTCCTCCTCCGCCGTGAACGCCCGGCCGCGCGCCGGCTGCACGCCCAGCATCCGGAAGAAGTTCGAGCTTACCTGGACGCCGCTCAGCCGCTCCGGCCGATCGCCCTCCGACAGGTTGAAGCTCAAGTAGCGAGTCGCCGCCACATCCAGGGTGCGGCTGCGCTCGCGCAGGTCGACGAAGTCGGGCACCGAGAAGGAGACCTGGGTCCAGCCGCGCTCCCGGTTGTTGGTGTACACCGAGTACAGCTCATCGGAATCTGGGTAGGGCAGCGGCCGCAGCATGAAAACGTCGACGGCGCTGAAGATCGTCGTGTTGGCGGCGATACCGATGGCCAGCGAGAGCACGGCGATGGCGATGAGGGCGCCGCCGCGCCGCAGTGAGCGGATCGCGTACTTGATGTCCTGCCAGATCTCGTCCATGGCGTCACAGCTCTGGTGGGATGATTCGGCCCGCTATAGGAGATACTACGAGCCGCCGGGCGCCGGGTTTCGCGGTCGAGAATTGCCAGCCAGTAGCGGAACCTCCCACATTGGTACCCGGTATATGTGATCGCCCCCGTACTAGAAATCGGCTGGCCCAGTGACCAAACGCAGCCCAGTTCCCGAGGACGAGATCTACTTTCGCGCGACCCGGTCCGGCGGCCCGGGCGGTCAGCACGTCAATCGCCGCGCCACGCGCGTCGAGGCGTGCTGGAACGTCCGGCTGAGCGCCAATCTGTCCGACGAGGAGAGGGGGCGGATCCTGAAGAAGCTGGCGTCCCGGATCGACAAGGACGGCGTTTTGCGCGTCGTCGCCGATGACGAGCGGAGCCAGCATCGCAACAAGGAGCTGGCGAAGCAGCGGCTGCGGGATCTGGTCGCGCGCGCCCTGCGGGTGCCGAAGCGCCGCAAGAAGACGCGGCCTCCGAAGTCTGCGGTGGAAAAGAGGCTCGATACCAAGACCCGCCGGGGAAAGGTCAAGAAGCTGAGGAAGCCTCCCAAGTCCGAGGAGTGAGGCGCGCTAGGGGGCGCCCACCACGCCGGGTCTCGACTACGGTTTTCTCACCGTTATCGTCGTGCCGTCGCTGTCACCGTCCGCGTCGTGGTTGTCACCCGGCGCGTAAGTCAGCGAACCGTGAGAGCTGTTCCCTACGGCAAAAGTCACGCTTCCTACTTTCTTGGGAATCAGCGTGCTCGTGACCAGGCAGTCGCCGTCGACGAGCGGATCGCTTTCCGTCTCGCACGCGCTGATGAACGGTAACCCGGCACTCCAGGTGCCCGTCACGGTGGCCAGTCCGACCGGGTTGTGGTTCTCATCGTGCACCAGCACTGCCGCGATGGCACTCCATGTTTTACCTTCGTTGGTGCTCATCGGCAACAGGTCACCTACGTGCATCGTCCCCGGCGCCCCGGGGCTTGTCAGCGTCACGTTCTGCGAAGTGGTGCTGCCGGCCCCGTCGTCGTCGGTCACGGTGAGGGAGACCGTGTACATTCCGTAGTCCGCGTAGGCGTGTGAGGTGATCACACCGGTGCCGGTATTAACGTCCCCGAAGTCCCAGTCGTAGCTGGTGATCGTGCCGTCACTGTCCGATGACGAGCTGCCATCGAAATCGCAGGCCAGCTCGGTACAGCTGTACTCGAACGATGCGATCGGCGCGCTGTTGCCGGGCGTGCCGCCGCCACCGTCATCGATCGTGACGCTGAAGCGGTCGAGGACAGGGCCGATAGGAGTAGCGATCGTCCGCGCCGAGCTGCCGGCGAAAAGAAGCCCTACGACGTCTGCGTTCTCTACGGTCACTATCCCCGAGCCGGAATCCCCGCCGTCGCTGAATGTGCCCGGCGCGATGGCGAACTGGTCCGTGAACCGCGCCCACTTCGTGCAGACGATGTAGCCCTCGTAGCACACGTCCACCGTGACGCTCACCTCGGATACGGTCCCCTCCGTGAGTCGGGTGGTTCGTCCGTATTTCTGGACCGCCAGGCCGACGTACGGCTGGACGATGTTCGTCCCGGGAGTCCCGTACCCGTCGGGCGGTGTGGAGTAGCCCAGCTCGGCAGTAGATGACAGCACGATCGCGGCGTCCATCGTGTTCGTCGGGACCTTCCGGCGCTTGGCGAACCGGATCGGCTCGAAGTCGAAGAGCGTGCCGATTCTGTCGGCCGGGTCCGTGCCCCCGTCGTACGCCCCCGGCTGCAGGCCAGGGTCGCCGATGCGCGCGCTGTTCATGTCGGCGAAGATGTGATTGTTACTGAGGGCGAAGACGTTGCCTCCACCGTCCTTGACCCGGAAGCCGATCGTGCCCGCCGTGACGTTCGGGTGGCCGGTGGAAACGCCGATCGGTACCGGCCGGCTGAAGCGAGCCGTAGGATCGACCGCCTGGGCCAGAGCGTAGAACATCCCGGTTACCTCGACCTTCACCGGAATACCTTCCAGTTCGTCGGGCAGCCCGGCGATTCCCGCCTCCCGGGTGTAGAGCCTGATCGTCGACCGTCCGTCTTCGGCTATGCCGACAGCAGTGCCTACGACTCCGGGAATCGCCAGGAGACGATCATTATGTCGCGCCTGAACGTTGATCGCCGGCCTGAGGTCCTGTAATAGGGCCGCGGTCCTCGCGTCGGGAGCCGTCGGCGCGGTCTGGTCACCGGTACAGCCGATCCAGATGGAGCAGGCGACGGTCGCGACAACCAGGAAGCGAAGCGCTGTGTTCCGGGGCAAACTCGAGCGAGTCATAGTCGGGGCCCTCCTGCTGAAGCGATCGGCGGGGTATTTGGATTAGGCCGTCAGGCCGAACTTGCCCTGTCTCCCTCGGGCGCCGGCGGGAAACGCGGAGTGTGACACCATACCGGTCTGCCCGGTCGGTGTCAATAAACATTCTCGCCTCTGGGCCGTCGGCGAGAGATTGCCGCCCGGCGCCAGACCATCCCATCTTGGTGGCACGCCTCGTCGGCCCCACGTACACACTTCGCTTCAAACAGCCTGAAGGAGCAACCCATGCTGGTTCATCTCGCGAAGCACCGAGTGATTGCGGTTCTCGTCTCGTTCGTCCTGCTCGTCCCAGCCGCGGGCCTCCTGGCGCAGGAGGCGCGCCTTGCCGGCGCCGTCACGGCATCGGCGACCCCTCAGACAGACACGTACTATCCGGGGCGAGCGGGCGACTGGGAGACTCGCCGGCCTGAAGAGGTGGGGATCGACGCGCAGCTGCTCGAGGCCGCGATCCAATTCGCGATAGAGAACGAGTCGAGCGCGCCCCGCGACCTCGAGCTGAATCATTACATGAGCTTCGGCGGGGGCGGGGAGCCTTACGGCGAGGCGATCGGCCCCTTCAAGACGCGGGGTGACATGACGGGCGTCATCGTCCGTCACGGTTACATCGTGGCGGAATGGGGCGAGCCGTTCCGGGTGGACATGACGTTCAGCGTGACGAAGAGCTTCCTCTCGACGACCGTCGGGCTGGCCTGGGACCGGGGGATGATCCGCGGCATCGACGACAGGGTGCAGCGCTACGTGCCGACGGACCACTTCGACTCGGAGCACAACTCGAAGATCACCTGGGACCATCTGCTCAGGCAGACGAGCGATTGGGAAGGCACGCTCTGGGGTAAGCCCGACTGGGCCGACCGGCCGCCGCGTGACGTCGAGCCGGGTGAATGGCTGGAGCGAGAGCGGAACGAGCCCGGCACTGTGTACAAGTACAACGACGTCCGGGTAAACCTTCTGGCGTTGGCGGCGCTTCACGTGTGGCGGCGGCCGTTGCCCCAGGTGCTGAGAGAGTATGTGATGGATCCGATCGGCGCGTCGAACACGTGGCGCTGGCACGGCTATGACAACTCCTGGATCCTGATCGACGGGCTCCACGTGCAGTCGGTCTCGGGCGGCGGACACTGGGGCGGCGGCATGTGGATCAGCGCTAGGGATCAGGCGCGCTTCGGCCTGCTGACACTGCGGCGCGGCCGCTGGAAGGACCGGCAGATTCTCTCGGACGAGTGGGTCGAGATGGCGCTGACCCCCGGCGCGGCGAACCCCGGCTACGGCTTCATGAATTGGTTCCTCAATACTGATACGGAGCTGCCCGAGTCGACGTTCTGCCACGTGGGAGCTGGCACGAACATGGTGTGCGCAGCGGCCGGGCGGCGGACGGCTTCATCCGGCGGGTCGTGGAATCCATCGTGACAGAGGCCAGTGGCGAGTGAGGATCAAGTAAACACGAACCGGTAGGAGCGGATCGGAGACTGATCGGTGCATCGTGACGCGGGTTTGGGCGCTCACATTTGGGGGTTTGGGATTCTATGCGCGTTCAAGATTGTTGGTCTCGTGGTGATCGTCCCTTCTTCATAGAGTGCCAATAATTCGTCTCGGCGGTCTTTTCGCTGGAAGAAGTCTATTGCGGCCGCGCACACGCCCCAAATGCTTCCCAGTGTGAAGGCACAGCCTCCGCCTATTATCAGAGCCGTTTTGCCTAATATTAGCAATCCCTCTATGGTATCCGAGTTCATGTTGATTCCCATAGTCTGATTGTTCTTTCTCTCATCCTGCGTCGCTCTTCTCGCCGGTTCGAAATGCGTCGTCAGTCCCGACGCGGCGATTGTAAGAACGCGGCGATGTCCGCCATCTCTTCAGCGCTGAGCACGGGCCATGGGACTGCAAGGCTGTCTCCGGCTTCGGTGTACGCCGCGTGATTCCACAAAACAGAGATGACCTCTGCCGGCGACACCATCTCCGTACTCTCAGCCAGGTTGCCGGCGGCACCCGCCCCCTGACCGTTGAGCGAGTGGCAGGTCAGACACCCGCTGCCGCTCAGCAGTCGCTGTCCCGCCTGTACATCGCCGGACTCGGCGAAGTAGCGGACGGAGTATAAGTAGGCCACAAGGTCCGCCATCTCTCCAGCACCAAGCTGCGGGACTTGTATCCCGCGCGCCCGCATATGAGCGGTCATTCTCGGGGCTTTATTCCACATGGCCGCCGCAAACTGGGTCAGGTCCCAACTGACCGCACGCCGGGCAAGATCCGGTGCCTCTCGGCCGCCAACACCCCGAACGCTGTGGCACTCTGCGCAACCTTTTTCCGCAAATGTGACGCGACCCTCGTTAGCATCTCCCGGTAGTACGTACAACGGCCCGGCCAATGACGGCGGCGAGATCGACTCGAGGTAGGCGATCAGGTCTGTGAGCTCGGAACCGGAGAAGGTCGGGCGTTCTATACCCTTGTCCTCCATCATGGCCTGCATTCCGGGCCCGTGATTCCACATCGCTGCCGCAACCAGGATCGGTGAGCCATACTGCCCGAGGTGGTCGAGGCTGGGGCCGGCCACGCCGCCGTGCACACCCACCTGGTGACACACTACGCACTTCTTTTCGTCGAACAGGTGCTCTCCAGCTTCTGAATCGCCGGGCGGGTCGAAGTAGTCCAGCGTAAATAGAAACGCTACCAGGTCTGCCGCCTCGCGTTCGCTTAGCTGCGGACGCTCGATACCGAGCTCCTGCATCTGCTGTCCCATACGAGGGAGGTGATTCCACATAGTGGCGGCCAAGTCGTAGAGCGATCGGCGCTCCGCGATGTGCCCCAGGTCCGGCCCGAGCGTTCCGCCCAACCCGTTCACCGAGTGACACTTGACGCATCCTTTAGACCCGAAGACCTGGGAGCCGGCCATGGGGTTCTGCGTCAGCCCCCAGCGTTCCTGAGCGTAACCCGGCTGCGAAGCCCACAGAAGCAATACGGCAACGGCCAGGCTCGAGGCTACGACGGCTTGTCCGCTTGGAAAGACTGATGGGTGCTTGCCGATCATAGTAGTCCTCCAGGTCCCGCAGTGTGTACTTTGCTGCAGACCGCGTCACCTACTAGCGGCTAAGTCGCTCAGGTATACCGCCAGGTCTCTCATTTCGACCCCTTCGAAGCGAGGCCAATCCACCTGCTCGAGTTGAATGACCGTGTACATGGCAGGAGCGTGGTTCCACATCGCTGTAGCAAGCCTTATCGGCGCCAGTACCTCGTCCGACTGAGAAAGATCAGGGCCAATCGAAGCGCCATCGTCGGCTGCGTGACAGCTGGCGCAGCCTTTCTGGGCAAAAACTGCTTCGCCCGCGCGCGCGTCACCTCCAGTATCGTAGAATCGCAAGTAGTACAGGAAGGCGATAACGTCGGCCATCTCTTTGCCCTCAAACCGGGGAAAGGTGATCCCGCGGGCCCGCATGGCCGCCGCCATCTGGGATGAGTGATTCCAAAGCGTTCCGGCAATCTCCGAGACCCGGAGCTGCTGGGTCGCACTGCGGAGATCCGGTCCGAACTGAGTCCCACCGCCGCTGGGCCCGTGGCAGCTCGAGCATCCTTTTCCCAGGAATAGATCCCGCCCGGTATTGGGGTCAGGGGG
>JBDHKT010000182.1:0-4810 GCA_039586255.1 Gemmatimonadota bacterium
TGCTGTGAGGGTCACCAGGCCGCAGGACTCCGATTCGCTCGTCTTCGCCTACGCCGCTGCACTACAGGCGGGCGACTCGGTTGCAGCGGGCGCGCTCCGTGACCCAATGGTCGAGGCGGTCGGAGCCAACCGCATCGCAGCTCTGGAGGAACGGAGTGAGCAGCTGGTTGCAGACAACGAAGAGCTGGAGCAGCGGCTCGACCAGGAAAGGAGCCGTGGGCTCATCAGCCTGATCACCAGTGTCTTGGACGAGGTCGGCATCGAATTCGGCTGGTCGGCTCTGTACTTTACCTTTTTCCCCGTAGTCTGGCGGGGACGGACACCGGGCAAACGTCTGCTGCGGACGCGCATCGTGCGACTGGACGGTAGGCCACTCGGCTGGTGGCCCGCCCTTAACCGCTTCGGCGGCTATGCCGCCTCGATCTTCACCGGCCTGCTCGGCTTCTTCGAAATGTTCTGGGACGATAACCGGCAGGCGATGCAGGACCGGATCGCCGCAACGGTGGTGGTGCTGGAGACGAACATCTAGGACCCGTCGTGCAGTCAGGCCGCGAAACCATAACAGTGGGGACCCACGTACGTTAAGATGATACAGGCTCTGCCGACCGTGCCGACCACGGTGGTAGACTACCAGTCACTGACTACTGATCACCGACTAACGGGAGTCCAGGAGGAAACGTGGAAAAAGAATCGGATTCGAACGCGTCCGGGCGCGGCGCGCTTGCTGAATTCAAGAACGCCGTCACCAACCTGTACGATCAGGTGAGTAGCCAGGTGACCAGCCTGATCCCCGACCTCGGCTTCGGGCGCGAGTTCCCCAGGCACGAGCTGCGCGTCGAGGACGACGGCTACCGTGTGCTGGTCGAGTTACCCGGCTTCGAGCGCGGGGAGACCGACGTATCCGTCGTGGGCCGTTCCCTGACCGTCTCCGGTCAGCGCGCACGCTTCGAGCCGCCGGAAGGTGGGCGGATGCTGCGCAGCGAGCGACCCTCTGGCGACTTCGAGCTCAACGTCAGACTTCCCTCCGAGGTAGACGCCGTCACCGTGATCGCACAGATGCGAGACGGCGTTCTGGACGTCCGCTTGCCCGGAACAAAAGGGACCCGCGGTCGCAGCATCGATGTCGAAGAGGGATCCGAGACCCAGCACGACGAACCGGGAGCGCAGGCCGATGGATAGAATCGACAAGGACGAACTGCGCGAGGCACAGCAGAGCGAGGCCACAAGCGAGCAGCGAGAGGCTCGGGCCCGACGACGCCGTTACGTGCGCCCGCCCGTCGACATCTACTCGACCGGATTGGAGATGGTCGTTCTCGCCGATATGCCGGGCGTCCAGAAGAGTGACCTCGACGTAACCGTCGAGCGCGACGAGCTCGTCATCGAGGCGGTGGCCGCAGGCCGTGCCGAGGAGGAGAGCACGCTTCCCTGGGGATACTACCGGCGGTTCAAGCTCAAGACCGCCTTCGATCGCGAGCGCATCTCCGCCGCCTTCGAGAACGGTATCGTGCGCATCACCCTGCCCAAGGCGGCCAGCGAGCAGGCGCGCAAAGTCAAGGTCGACTGACGAGGAGCAGCGGCGCCCGGCCGCCTGCCCTCGCCCGGTCCTCTTCCACGTCGCCGTGGAGCGGTCCTGTACTGCCGTTATGGCAGCTTTCCATGGCACGCGAGTTGCCCTTTTCTTGCTCGGATTCGTGTTTTGCTCGGCGCGCTACGCCTTGAATCGGAGCGTGGTGCGTCGTATCGCGCTCAGCAGGAGGTTGGGCAGTAGATGATCTCGTTTGACCGACTTACGGTGAAGGCCGGAGAAGCGCTGCAGGCTGCGATCACCCTGGCCGCCGGGCGGGGAAACCCTGCGGTGGAGGACATCCACCTGCTCCAGGCGTTGCTAGACCAGGAGGGTGGTGTAGCCGGGCCGCTGCTGGGTCGCTTGGGTGTGCGCTACGACCAACTGGACAAGACTGTGAGCGAGGCGCTGGAGCGACTGGCGCGCCAGAAGGGTGGCTCGGGCGCCATGCCGTCGCGCGAGCTGATCCAGGTCCTGGACGAGGCGGAGAAGGAGGCGGGGGAGCTCGGCGATCAGTTCGTCTCGAGCGAGCATCTGCTGCTGGCGCTGCATTCGAAGGCGGCGAGCACTACGGGGCCGCTGCTCAAAGGTCTGGGCGCGACGCGTGAGGGTTTGTCGCAGGCGATCCAGGACATGCGCGGGCCGCACCGTGTAACCGATCGGGACGCGGAGGAGAAGTATCAGACGGTTCAGAAGTTCACGATCGACCTGACCGACATGGCGCGGCGCGGCAAGCTCGACCCGGTGATCGGACGCGACGAGGAGATCCGTCGCGTGATGCAGGTACTGTCGAGGCGAACGAAGAACAACCCGGTGCTGATCGGCGAGCCCGGTGTTGGCAAGACGGCGATCGTGGAGGGTCTGGCCCAGCGCATAGTGAACGGCGATGTGCCCGAGTCGTTGCGCAACAAGCAGCTCATCCAGGTGGATATCGCGAGCATGATCGCGGGTACGAAGTATCGCGGCCAGTTCGAGGAGCGCTTCAAAGCGCTACTGAAGGAGATCACTGAGAGCGAGGGCCTGTACGTCGTCTTCATCGACGAGTTGCACACGATCGTGGGTGCCGGAGCGGCGGAGGGCGCGGTGGACGCGGGCAATATGATGAAGCCGTTGCTCGCCCGCGGGCAGCTACGCGTCGTCGGTGCGACGACGCTAAACGAGTATCGCGAGCACGTCGAGACCGACTCGGCTCTGGAGCGGCGTTTCCAGCCGATCTTCACCTCCGAGCCGAACGTCGAGGATACGGTGGGGATCCTGCGCGGCCTGAAGGAGCGCTACGAAGTCCACCATGGTGTACGGATCACCGATGGCGCCATCGTTTCGGCGGCGCGGCTCTCTAATCGCTACATCGCCGATCGCTTCCTGCCCGACAAAGCGATCGACCTCATCGACGAGGCGGCCTCGATGCTGCGGATCCAGATCGACTCGATGCCGCTCGAGATCGACGAGGTGGAACGGCGCACCGTTCAGCTAGAGATCGAGAAGCAGGCGCTGCAGAAGGAAGAGGACAAGGAGAGCCGCAAGCGACTGGAGCGTCTCGAGAAGGAGCTGGCCGAGCTGCGCGAGCGGTCCAGCGGCATGAAAGCGAAGTGGCAGGCCGAGAAGGAAGCGATCGAGAACATCCGTACCCTTAAGAGCCTGATCGAGAACCTGCGGGTCGATGCCGAGCAGGCGACGCGGGCCGGCGAGCACGGCAACGTAGCGGAGATCGTTCACGGCAAGATCCCGGCGATGGAGAAGGAGCTGGAGGCGGCGTCCGGGAAGCTCGCCGAGCTCCAGGAGGAGTCGCGCTACCTCAAAGAGGAAGTGACCGAGGAGGACATCGCAGCGGTCGTCTCGGGCTGGACGGGGATTCCGGTCTCCAAGATGATGGAGAGCGAGCGCGAGCGCCTCGTTCACCTCGAGGAACACCTTCACCGGCGTGTCGTCAATCAGAGCCAGGCCATCGAGGCGGTGGCCAACGCCGTGCGTCGTAACCGCGCCGGCCTGCAGGATCCGAATCGTCCGGTCGGCAGCTTCATATTCCTGGGTCCCACCGGCGTCGGCAAGACCGAGACCGCGCGTGCGCTGGCCGAGTTCCTGTTCAGCGACGAAGCGGCGATGGTGCGTCTCGACATGTCGGAGTACATGGAGCGCCACTCGGTGGCCCGGCTCATCGGAGCGCCGCCCGGATACATCGGCTACGAGGAGGGCGGCCAACTGACCGAGCGCGTTCGCCGCCGGCCGTACAGCGTCGTCCTGTTCGACGAGATCGAGAAGGCGCATCCCGACGTCTTCAACATCCTGCTGCAGGTGCTGGACGATGGGAGGCTCACCGACAGCCACGGGCGAACTGTGGACTTCCGCAACACGGTCCTCATCATGACCTCCAATATCGGTGGCCAGTGGATCCTCGAACCGGAGGCCGAGGGCGACTGGGAGGAGATCGAGAAGCGTGTCTGGGATGGCTTGCGCGCTACCTTCAGGCCCGAGTTCCTGAACCGCGTCGATGACATCATCATCTACAAGTTGCTGGGCCGCGATGAGCTGAGACGGATCGTCGACCTGCAGCTCGAGCAGGCCGCTTCGCTGCTGGCTGAACAGAACCTGACGTTCGAGGTGACGGACGCGGCGCGCGACCTGATTTCGACGGAGGGCTACGAACCGGCCTTCGGCGCGCGACCGCTGAAGCGCGCCTTACAGCAGCTGCTCTTCAACCCGCTGTCCACGGCGGTCCTCGAGGGCCGGTTCAGCGAGGGCGACAGGATCGTCGTCGATCGCGAGTCTGGTTCAGACCGGCTCTCGTTTCGGAAGGCGGAATAGAGGGTGCATCTCGACAGTCGACAGCCCACAGCCGACTATCAACGTCCAGCTTCGCTTCAACGACCGACTCTCGACGTCCGACGCACAATGCCCGACATCGAACGTCGGACGTCGAGTGTTGAGAAGAAGCTGAAACCCGGTTGTCGATTGTGGGCTGTTGAATGTCCGGCTCTCGCCCGCTGTTGAATGTCCGCCTCTCGCCCTCTGGCCATCACGACGTGAGTAGTCGACAACTAGCTTGGATCACTCTATTCTGCTACCGTTCTCCTGGAGAAGGTCAATCGTTCCCATGACTGGGGGTCCGAAGGTGCATAAGGCTGATCGAGTGGCGGTGCTGGCCGCGGTCCTCGTCGGACTGGGCGGCTGTGGCGGCGGAGGTGGTACCTCTCCCATCAACGTGCCGGTGGGTGCGGCGACACCGGAAGAGGCGGTCGAAACGTTCCT
>JBDHKT010000183.1:0-5278 GCA_039586255.1 Gemmatimonadota bacterium
CGGCAAAGAACACGCCGGGTAATGGTCGGACCCGTCCCCATCGGTGGCGGCGCGCCGGTCTCCATCCAGTCGATGACGCTCGCCAGCCCGGTGGACCTGGCGGCCTCGATGGCCGAGATCCAGAGGCTCGCCGACGCCGGCGTCGAGATCGTCCGTAGCGCCGTGCCCAACGAAGCGGCGGCCAACGTCCTGCCCGAGCTCGTCGAGAGCTCGCCGGTACCGCTTGTCGCCGACATACACTTCAACCACCGATTGGCCATCAAGGCTGCCGAGGCGGGCGTGGCGAAGCTGCGGCTCAACCCCGGCAACATCGGTGACGCGAAGCGCGTACGTGCGGTAGTCGACGCGGCGCGCCAGCGGGGAATCCCGATCCGCATCGGCGTGAACGCCGGCTCGCTCGAGCGCGAACTGCTGGCCGAGTTCGGGCGCCCGACGGCGGAGGCGATGGTTGAGAGCGCACGCCGCCACGTGCGCATATTGGAGGACGAAGGGTTCGAGGACATAGTCATCTCGCTGAAGGCGTCCCACGTGCCGCTGATGATCGGCGCCTACCGGTTGGCGGCTCAGGAATTCGACTACCCGCTCCACCTCGGCGTCACCGAGGCGGGCGCGATCGGGATCGGCACACTGCTGGCAGAGGGGATCGGCGACACCATCCGCGTCTCGCTGTCTGCCGACCCGGTGGAGGAAGTGCACTCCGCGCGTACGATCCTCGAGTCCCTCGACCTGCGACGCGAGAGCGTTCGCATCATCGCCTGCCCCGGCTGTGGCCGGCTGCAGGTCGACTTGATTCGACTGGCCGAGGCGGTGGAAGAGCGCACCCGCGATGTCCGCAAGCCGCTCACCGTGGCGGTGATGGGCTGCGCGGTGAACGGGCCGGGCGAAGCGCGTGAAGCCGACATCGGGATCGCCGGCGGCAAGGGCGAGGGCCTGCTCTACGTACGCGGCGAAATGGTGCGCAAGGTACCTGAAGACAAGATCGTCGACGCGCTCATCGAGCTGATCGATGAAGTCGAGCTCGATCCCGATCGGGATGCTCGCGGCAACGCTGCGATGACCTGGACTCCGGACTGGGAGGACGGGACGCAGTCCTCCTAGCCCACGACTTTCCGGGGTGTTCGAGATGGCCAAGAAAGATGCGGTTCAGTTTGGCGTCGTCGGTTGCGGTGCTATCGCGCAACTCGTGCACATCCCGCTGCTCGCCGAAAAGCAGGGCGTGCAGGTCGTCGCCGTCTGCGATGATAACCTGCCGAAGGCCAAGCTGGTGGCCGAGCGCTTCGAGGTTGGGTCCGTCTACTCCTCCGTCGAGGGCCTGCTCGAGCACAAAAGTCTAGATGCGGTCCTCGTCTGTACCCCGAACCCCGTCCACGCCGAACACACCGAGGCGGCCCTCAAGGCAGGGACCCACGTGCTCTGCGAGCGGCCCCTCGGAATCAGCCGCGATCAGGTGACACAGACGTTGGCGGTGGCGGAGGAGACCGGCCGCGCCCTGATGGTTGCCAACAACCACCGCTTCAGGCCCGATGCCTGGGCCCTGCGCCGTTTCATCAAGGCCGGCGAGCTCGGCGATATCTATCACATCCACTCCAGCTGGCAGCGCCGCCGCGCGCGGCGGCCGCGCATCAGCGAGTGGCGTATGAGCTCGCAGGGCGGCGGCGGCGTGCTCATGGACCTCGGTGTCACCAATATCGATGCCTGCCTCTGGTTACTCGACTACCCTGTGGCCCAGCGACTGACGGCCTATCTCCTCGACCGGGACGAGGACGGCGTGGACGATTCGGCGGTGGTGCTCATGCGGCTCGAGGGTAACCTGACCTGCAGCGTCGAGGTGAGCTGGGACCTCGCTGCGATCAAGGACCGGCACAGCCTGGTCGCACTGGGCGAGCTGGGGACCGGATCGCTGGCGCCCTTCGTCGTGCAGAAGGAGACGGACGGAAAGGTCATCGATGTGACCCCTCGCCTGGCGCCCGGTACCGAGAATATCTACACGGCGTCCTATCGGCGCGAGCTCGACTACTTCTTAGGCGTCGTTCGCGGCGAGCGCGAAGAGACGCTGCCCGCCGAGCAGGAGAAGCTGATGGGCATCGTCGACGCCTGCTACCGGTCGTCGAACGAGGGACGCGAGATCGTTCTGTGAAGCACCCCATCCTGCCGCGTGGCGCGGAGCTCGGTCTTCCGATCGTCAGCGGGGTACTGCTCACCCTCTCGTTCCCTCCCTTCCATCTGCTGATCCCGCCGTTCGTGGCACTGGTCCCGTACCTGGTGTTCGTGGCCCGCGCCCCGCACGACCGGGAGGGCGGCGTATCGGTCAGGCGCGCCACGTTCTGGATGGGCATCGTGTATTTCGGTACGCTCCTCTACTGGCTCTTCGCCGCGCTCGTCTTCTACACGTGGCTCGCTCTGCTCGGCTACATCCTCACCGTCATCATCCTGTCGGGCATCCTCGCGCTGGGCGGTTGGGGAATCCACCTGATGCGCTGGCGACATGCGGTCCCTTTCTGGATCTCGTTGCCCGTCTTCTGGACGGCGGCGGAATGGGGACACGCGCACCTCGGTGACGTCGCCTTCCCCTGGCTCGGGCTGGGGCACTCGCTGACCGGCTACCCGGCGCTGGTCGGATTCGCCGACCTCACCGGCGTCCGCGGTGTGGCCGTCTGGCTGGCCGCGATCAACGGCCTGGCAGCCGAGTGGTGGTTGGCGGGCCTACGGACCCACTGGCGACCGCGTGCGCTGGCCCTGGCGTTGCTGCTCGCCGTCCCTCTCGGATACTCGCTGCTGCGCTGGAGCACCCTCGAGACGCGGCCCGCGGCCCGGGTCCTCGTCGTTCAGCCGAACATCCCCGAGGATCTCAAGCTCGAGCGCGACGTGGCCTCGGACACGAGCCGCCGCGCCATCGATGGTCTCATGGGCTCCGCCCTCGCCGACGATCCGGATCTCGACTTGATCGTCTGGCCCGAGACCGCGATCCCCTACTTTTACAACCGTGAGCCGGAGTTCGTCGCGCTGGCCGTGCGCACCGCGCGAGCGAACGGGGTCGGCCTACTGACCGGCGTCCTCGACTACGAGCTGTTCGAGGACGGGACCTGGGAGTACTACAACGCGGCGCTCTATTTGAGCACGCAGGGCGAGCCCGACGGGTTCTACCACAAGCACTACCTGGTGCCCATCGTCGAGCGCGTGCCGTTTGTCCCCATCGCCTGGATCCGCGCCTTGCGCAGAAAGGCCGCCGAAGGCGGCGTGCCGCTGATCGGAGGCTTCCTGCAATGGTTCGGCGGCTTCGGCCGCGGCGCCGAACAGCCGGTCTTCCGGGTCGACGGCTCGGGCTTCGGAGTGCTCATCTGCTACGAGTCGATCTTCCCCGGCCTCTCACGGACCTACCGGCGCAACGGCGCCGACTTCCTCGTCAATATCACGAACGACGCCTGGTTCGGACGCGAGCGGCCCTGGTGGAGTCGCACCGCCGCCCTCTACCAGCACCCGGCCCACATGGTCATGCGGGCGATCGAGAACCGGGTCGGCGTCGCTCGCTCGGGGAACACCGGTATCTCGCTGTTCGTCGATCCCCGCGGCCGCGTCCACGAGGCGACCCGCCTCTTCACCCCCGACGCACGCATCGCCACGGTGGAGACTACCGACGGGCTTACCCTGTACTCGCGACTCGGCGATTGGCCGGGCACGCTGGCCATCCTGGCCGCCGTGCTTCTGGTAGGCTGGTCCTGGCGGCGGGAACGCCGGGAACGCCGGGAACGCCGGCCATCCGGGAATTAGGGAACACTGGAATGCGAACGCCGGGCACGCCGGCAACGCCGGCTATCCGGGAGTTCGGGAATCCCCGATTCCACGGATTCCACGGATTCTCGAATCCCGAATTCCTGAATCCCGAATTCCCCGATTCCCCGAATCCCCGAATCCCCGAATCCCCAACTCCCAATCTTGCCTCCCAATTGCCCCCTGCTACATTCCCTTCCGGGACGCGGCCCCGAGCGGGGCCGTTATTTTCGCACACCTACTGGGCTTTCGGCCGTTCGCCGTCCGGCGTTCGGTGTTCGATGTTCACCACGAACATCAAGGTCAAAAGGGTAGTAAGATGAAAGAGGGAATTCACCCCGAGTACAAGGAAGCGCTGGTGACCTGCGCCTGCGGGAACACCTTCAAGACGCGCTCCACACTCGAGACGATCCACGTTGAGATCTGCTCTCGCTGCCACCCGTTCTTCACGGGTCGCCAGAAGCTCGTCGACACGGCAGGTCGTGTCGAGCGGTTCCGCAGGAAGTATGGTGAGCCGGGGGAGAAGAAGAAGGCGAAGAAGGCGAAGAAGGCCAGGAAGGGCAAAGCGCCTGAGGGACCGGCCGAACCGGCGGCGACGCCCTCCGGCGAGGATCAGGCCGAGTAACCCCCGGGAAGCTGCCGCTCCATGGCGGCTGTCGACATGACCAGTTCCGACAGGCTGAGAGAGAAGGTCCAGGCCGCCGTCGCGCGCCGGGAAGAGCTCGGGCAGCAACTGGCCAGCCCTGAGGTCATCAGCGATCCCGAGCGGCTGAAGGAGCTGGCTCGTGAGCACTCTGGGCTCGAGCGGCTCGCCGAGGTCGGCGCCGAGCTACTGAAGCTCGACGACGAGCTCGAGCAGGCCCGCGAGCTGGCTACGTCGGCGGAAGACCACGATATGCGTGAACTGGCGCGGGCCGAGGAGGTCGAGCTGGAGGAGAAGATCGGCCGGCTCGAGGCCGAGGCCCGTGATTTGTTGACGCCGAAGGATCCGCTCGACGACCGCGCGGCGGTGATCGAGATCCGCGCCGGCACCGGCGGCGACGAGGCCGGGCTTTTTGCTGCCGACCTCTACCGCATGTACACCCGCTACGCCGAGAAGCACGGCTGGAAGATCGAGCTCCTCTCCACCAGCGAGGGCACGCTCGGTGGTGTTAAGGAGGTCGCCTTCGTCGTGCGCGGCAAGAACGCGTACGGCACGTTGCGGTACGAGTCGGGAGTCCACCGCGTCCAGCGGGTGCCCGAGACCGAGAGCCAGGGCCGCATCCACACCTCCGCGGCCACCGTCGCCGTCCTCCCCGAGGCAGAGGATGTCGACGTCGAGATCAAGCCCGAAGAGATCAAGGTCGACGTCTATCGCTCGTCGGGACCCGGTGGCCAGAGCGTCAACACCACCGACTCCGCCGTACGGCTCACCCATAGCCCCACCGGCCTGGTCGTCACCTGCCAGGACGAGAAGTCCCAACACAAGAAGTAGGCCCGGGCCCTCAAGGTCCTGCGCAGCCGCCTCCTC
>JBDHKT010000184.1:0-4798 GCA_039586255.1 Gemmatimonadota bacterium
GTCACCGTCGCGAAGGAGATCGAGCTCGAGGAGCCCGTCGAGAACATGGGTGCCCAGATGGTCCGTGAGGTTGCCAGCAAGACGAGCGACGTGGCGGGCGACGGCACGACCACGGCGACCGTGATCGCGCAGGCGATCTTCAACCAGGGCCTCAAGGCCGTGACCGGCGGCGTCAACCCGATGGCGCTAAAGCGCGGTATCGACAGAGCCGTTGAAGTGGTCGTCGAGCAGCTGAAGGGCATCTCCGTCGAGACGAAGGGCAAGAAGGAGATCGCTCAGGTCGGCGCCATATCGGCGAACGACGACGCCGAGATCGGGGACATCATCGCCGAGGCGATGGAGAAGGTGGGCAAGGACGGCGTGATTACCGTCGAGGAGGCCCGCGGCATGGAGACCGAGCTGGAAACGGTCGAGGGCATGCAGTTCGACCGCGGCTACCTCTCGCCGTACTTCGTCAGCGACCCCGAGAAGATGGAGGCCGTTCTCGAGGACACCTACATCCTGATCCACGACAAGAAGATCTCGACGATGAAAGACCTGCTCCCGGTCCTGGAGAAGGTCGCTCAGACCGGCAGCTCGCTGCTGATCATCGCCGAGGACGCCGAGGGCGAGGCGCTGGCCACCATGGTCGTCAACAAGCTGCGCGGCACGCTGAAGGTCTGCGCCGTGAAGGCGCCCGGTTTCGGCGATCGCCGTAAGCAGATGCTGCAGGATATCTCCATCGTCTGTGGCGGCCAGGTGATCAGCGAGGAAGTCGGCTTCAAGCTCGAGAACGCGGTCATCGGCGACCTCGGTCAGGCGAAGCGGGTCATAGTCGACAAGGACTCGACCACGATCATCGACGGCGCCGGCACCGAGGAGCAGATCCAGGGCCGGATCCAGGAGATCAAGACGGCGATCGACAAGTCGACGTCCGACTACGATAGCGAGAAGCTGCAGGAGCGGCTGGCCAAGCTGGCCGGCGGTGTGGCCGTCATCAACGTGGGCGCTCCCACCGAGACCGAGATGAAGGAGAAGAAGGCGCGCGTCGAGGACGCGCTACACGCGACCCGCGCTGCGGTGGAAGAGGGCATCGTCCCCGGCGGCGGGGTTGCCTTGCTCTGGAGCCAGAAGGCGCTCGATGAGATAAAGCTGAAGCATAGCGACGAGCAGGTAGGCGTGAGCATCATCCGGCGTGCTATCGAGGAGCCGACCCGCCAGATAGCGGACAACGCCGGTCAGGAGGGCTCGCTCGTCGTGGAGCGCATCCGCGAGAAGGATAACCTCAACTGGGGCTACAACGCTCAGACCGACAAGTACGAGGACCTGGTGAAGGCCGGTGTCATCGACCCGACCAAGGTGACGCGGTCGGCGCTGCAGAACGCCGCGTCCATCGCCAGCCTCCTCCTCACCACCGAAGCGGTGGTCGTGGAGAAGAAGGAGAAGGAAGACAGGCTTCCGGCGCCTGGTCCTGATATGGGCGGCATGTACTAGACGCCCGGATCACGGTGGTACAAGGGGCCCGGCAACCATGCCGGGCCCTTTTCTTTGGCGAGTTCTCTGTGCGATGACGGTCCGTTGATGGGAAGGTCGATATTAGAGTTCAACGAGGAAGTCGGTTGGCATTCGGGGATTCGGGGAGTTGGGGAAGTGATGAGCAATGTAAGCGAGCATGCCTCAGAGCTGGAGGATCGGTTGGTGGCCTTGGGGGCCAGGAACTGTCGCCTGGCGGCAGGTTTGCCGTCTTCCGATATCGGCCGTCACGTCGCGGCCCAACTGACCCGCTGTAGCACATCGCCGGCGGCCAACTACGCGGAAGCCCGATGCTCGGAGTCGCGCCGCGACTTCATTCATAAGATGAAGATCTGCCTGAAGGAGCTCCGCGAGACGATGGTTTGGCTCAAGCTGTTGGTGACCCTGGAGATCGCCGACTCCTCAGCGGTGCAGGAGGCAAATCAGGAGACGGACGAACTCATCGCCATCTTCGTCACAAGCATTGCCACAGCGCGCCGAAACGCTAAGCGCTCCCGAGCCTGACCGCCCCTCTTCCAAGACTCCCCGAATCCCCGAATCCCCGAATCCCATTTGCTGGCTCCGGGCGCCCCAACTAGATTCCGCGCATGTTCCTGCGATTGGCCCGTACGACTCATTCCGGGGGAGCCTGAGGCTGTGCCCGCCTGCGTCCACTGTGCCACGCCTCTTCCTGACGGCAGCCAGTTCTGCTCCCAGTGCGGCACGCCCGTGCCGGGCCGCAAGCCGGACGACCCCACTTTCACGCCGCAGGGCCGTGAGATCTACGAGCGCCTGAAAGAGGCGACCGAGGGCAAGTACGAGATCATACGGGAGCTGGGCCGCGGCGGAATGGCCGTCGTCTTCCTCGGCTACCAGAAGTCGCTCGACCGCGAGGTCGCCATCAAGGTGCTGCTCCCGCTGCTCGGCTATGACCCCGAGATCGTCGAACGCTTCACTCGAGAGGCACGCACCCAGGGCAGGCTTGACCACCCGAACATCATCCAGGTCTACGAGATATACAACGAGGGTGGCCTGACGTTCTTCACCGTCCCCTACATAAGCGGGGACAGTATGCGCGTCTTCCTGCAGGACTACCCGCAGCCGCCACTCGAAAAAGTCTTCCGTTACCTGACGCAGGCGGCGGACGCGCTCGCCTACGCGCACCGCCGCGGCGTCGTCCATCGCGATGTCAAGCCGGACAACATCCTCGTCGACAAGGAACGCGACCGAGTCATCCTCACCGACTTCGGCATCGCCAAGGCGCTGACCGCCGAGAAGACGCTGACCACGCCGGGCGACCTCCTGGGCACGCCGCAGTACATGTCGCCGGAGCAGGGTGAAGGGCGGCACGACCTGGACGGGCGGGCCGACCAATACTCGCTCGGCCTGGTCGGCTACGAGATGCTCGCCGGCCGACGGCCGTTCCTGGCGGACAACCTGGCGGAGCTGATGTACAAGCACCGCTTCGAGGAGCCGCTCAGCCTGGACGACATTCGGCCCGACGCGCCGCGCCATTTGCGGGAGGCGATCCATCGTGCGATTTGCAAGGATCGTGACGAGCGCTTCCCGACCATGGACGCTTTCCTGGCGGCGCTGGAGGGACCGTGGGAGGTCGAGAGGGCGGAGGAGGACGAGGAGGGTCGGACGGAACCGATGGCGCCCCCCGGAAGCGAGGCTACCACCGTGCGCGTCCCCACTCCGCCGGGGACACCGCGACCGGCCGCCGTCGACGACACGGCTCCGGAGACGGCGGAGCCGGAGCCCGAGCCCGAGATCGAGCCGACGCTGAAGACGCCGGAGCCCTGGGAGGCCGCCGACGAGCCGACGGTGAAGACGCCAGAGCCGCTGGCGACCCCGCTCCGCGAGCCCGCGGCCGAGCCAGAGGAGCCTGAGGAGCCCTGGTCGCTCTCTGGCACCCAGCCTTGGGACACCTCAGCCGAGGCCGCAGCCGAGGGCCCGGCAGAGGCGGAGGCGCCCCAAGTGCCGCTTCTGGGAGAGGCCCGGCCGCCCGGTGTGCCGCGTGCCCTGCTTTACGGAGGCGGAGCGGCGGTCGCAGCGATCGTGGCTGCCCTTGTCATCTTCGGGCCACTGAGGCCAGGAGACGCGACCGGACCGGCGGAACCGGTAGCGTCGCAGCAGACCGGTACGACCGAGCAGGGAGCCGAGGAAACGACGACCGGCGCCGTCCCCGGCGAAGAGGAAAGTCCAGGAGCGGGTGATGAGTCGCTGGCGGAGGGTGCGCCGGCGACGGGCGGCGAGGCGGGCGGCGCCGAGCCCGTCGTCGAAGCCACGCCGGCTGCCCAGCCCAGCGCGCCGCCGGCTATCGGCGACACGCCGCCGGACGTGCCGGCGAACGCAGATCCTCGGGCGGTAAACGCGATGGAAGGTGCCCACCGCTGGCGGAACACGGCGCTTGCAGCTGGAGTGACGGCGACGTCGCTGCTCGAGTTGGACCGTCGGATGGGCGAGGCCAACGCGCTCATGCTGGCCGGCCAGTACGGCGACGCCCGTTCGCTTTACACGGGTCTCGTTCCGGAGTACAGGGGTTTCGCTGCCGAAGCAGCGCCCGTCGTAGCGGCCGAAGAAGAACAGCCCCAGCCGGCTGTTGATGAAGCGATGCGGGTCGCGGCCGAGCAGGCTCGGACGCAGGTGGGTACGCAACGAGAGTCGGCGGTTCGGGCCGGCGCCGAGGGCTTTCTGGGCGCCGAGCTGCAACGCCTCGATGCCCGCTGGCGCGAGGCGGGGCAGGCTCTCGATGAGGGTCGGTTCGAAGACGCGCGCGACACATTCGAGCCCCTCGCCGCCGAATACGAGGGACTGGCCAACCGGGCGACCAGGCTGAGTCTACAGCTGACGGCGTCACGCGACTCCATGCAGCTGGAGCGTCGAGCCGCACTCGACGCCGGCGCCCAGCAGTACGCGGCCGATGGTTGGGATGCGGCTGAGAGCCTCCGCCGGCAGGCCGAAGGGCAGGAAGCGAGCGGAGCCCTGGCGGCGGTGGTCCCGCTGTACGAGCAGGCCCGCGACGCTTACGCCCGGGTGGCCGAGGAGGCGGTTGCGGCAGCGGCGGCGGCTGTTGCGGCGGAGGAGCCTGAGCAGCCTCCGCCGGCTGAGGAAGAGCCGGCGGTGGTACCCGCGGACGTCGCGATTACCGGCCTGATAGAGGTCTTCCGCCAGGCCTTCGAGCAGGAGGACCTGGACCGCATGAGCGCGGAAGTCTACCGAGGGCCAGTCCCAGGTGGAGACGCCCGCATCTACAGAGCGTTCTTTGATGGCGCGGACAATCTGCGTGCCGAAGCGACTATCC